>JAPLUM010000030.1 GCA_026397605.1 Verrucomicrobiota bacterium
CCGGTGGCCAGAGAGACAGCTGCACAGCGTGTTGCCTTACGACTGGGCATTCCAGAGGATACAATGCGCAAGCTCATTGCCCGTGCCCAACCCAAGGCAGGTAAAGAAAAGACAGCCAAACAAACGAGTGAACATCCGGGCAAAAAGCTACTCGCTAGCCAGGATCGCAATGCCTTACTCCTTTGTGAGCTAGCTCTAGCCGATGCCGAAGTGCTGCATTGGCTGCGCAGCCAGCCGCAGGATGACGTGCTGCGTGATCTGACCGGCACAGAGCTGCTCAGCCTCATTTGGCATGGCCAGTTTGATCCCTTGGATCCCGTGGGGATCAATGTTTTCCTGACAGGATTAGACCCTGAGGAGGAAGCTGCCCTGACGCAGATTCTGCATCAATCCTCAGCTACAGGTGGAGGTTTAGCCTCGGCTCAACACGCCCTGAGCGCGCTAGAGATCTCCCGCATGCAGATGCAAAAACAACGACTTCAAACGCAACTGAAGCATCCAGCGATCAGCCCCGAAGACGCAGCTGAGATCCAGCGTGAGATCATGGCGCTGCACAAAGAAATGCAGTTGGCTCAAAAGCATATTTTGAAGCCACCTACGCCTTAAGGGGAATCCTGAAAACCATTTCTCCCACAGATTGTTTAGGCCTTCTGAGTCAGCCTTGGCATTGCCATCAAAGTCGAGACGATTCAAAGGGCGCAGCTGGATGACTTTTTGTGTTGTCTCAGGACCGACTTCTGGCAGAGAAATAAGGTCAGTGTTTGCCTACACTCTGGGCGTCTTCACGTAGGCCAGAACTTTTTGGTCATCGTCCCCAGCTGCCCAGACGACGCGTAGGAAGTCGGCAGGATGGATGTCAAATTTTGCCAGGAAGGCACGGTCACCACCACAACCAAACATCATGTCAGGATGCATCTCTCCACGCAGTTTAGCGCGGGCCTTGCCGAGTATCCGAGGAAGCCAGACGATTCCATCTAGCTCAGCTGTTTTGGCAGGCAACTCGGCTGGGGTGACGAGCTTTGTGCTGGCCACTCCACGCTGAATGGTCAGGAAATAATCCCTGCGAACTGCGGCGACGAGAAGTGCAGCGATGGCAGTTGGGTCTTCACCACCAGAACTGACGTTGTCATCGACAAAGTCGAAGAACTCGCGCTCGCGGCAACCAATCGCTTTGAGGAAATCCTGATCTTCGTCGCTGAACCAAGCTTCAAAATCGTGGTTACCTTCATCCATCTCATCCACGCAGGCGTCGAAGAGTTCTACAAAATAGGAGTCCCAGGTGTAATTTGGCATAAGCTTTAGTGGAGTGAGGAGTTATTTAACAAGGGTTTCATAGAGCGCTTTGGTGCGCTCGGCAATGCTAGTCCAACTGAAACGCTCGACAGCACGCTTGCGGCCAGCTTGACCCATTTGACGACATTTTTCGGGATCGGCCATGAGCTGATTGATGCCATCGGCGAGGTCTTTGGCGAAGCGCGCTGGATCAGTGGCCTCAAAGGGGCTTTCAGTCTGCTGATCCAATGGGACGAGGATACCGGTCTCGTGCGGAACCACGACCTCTTTGATGCCGCCGACAGCGCTCGCCACGACGGCAGTTTCACAGGCCATCGCTTCAAGATTGATGATGCCAAAGGGCTCGTAAATGGATGGACAGCAAAAGACGCTGGCATGGGAATACATGGCGATTTTTTCCTGCACGGGCAGCATGGCCTGAATCCAGATGATGCCTTCCCTTTTCGCCTGAGTGGCGGCTACGGCAGCCTCCATCTCCGCTAGTATTTCCGGTGTATCAGGGGCGCCTGCGCAGAGCACGATCTGGAAACCTGGGTCCATCTGCTCAATGGCTCGCACGAGATGGATGATCCCCTTCTGCCGTGTGATCCGCCCCACAAAGAGCACAAACGGAATGTCAGGATTCACGCCATGTTTACGCAGCACCTCAGGGGCTTCAATGCGGTGGTATTCATCTGGATCAATGCCGTTGTGGATGACATGGATTTTATGCGGATCAACTTTGAATAGACGGGAGATGTCCACCTTGGTTTCTTCAGACACGGCAATGACAGCAGCAGCCATTTCAATGGCGGTCTTTTCCAGCCAGCAGGTGAAGTCGTAACCACCGCCGAGCTGCTCACGCTTCCAGGGGCGGAGAGGTTCCAAAGAATGAACCGTGAGCACCATTGGGATGCCGTAATTTAACTTGGCCAAGATACCGCCAAAATGGGCATACCAAGTATGTAGATGGACTACCTGAGCATCAATGTGGCGCGTATTGAAGTCTAGGTTACGCTGCAAGGCACCAAAGACTGATTTTAAATTTGCTGGGCTGGTCCAGGCAGAACTGTCCAAGCCTGCACCGTGAACGGGAATGCCACCCTGCTAACCTTCCTGATCGCCAAAGCAGCGCACCTCCACTTCCATCAGTTTGGCAAGCTCGCGCGTCAGGTATTCGACGTGCACGCCAGCTCCGCCGTAAATGTAAGGTGGAAATTCGTTGGTGAGAAAAAGGGACTTCATGGGCAGGCTGTTTCTATGGTGATGAAGCGCCAGATGGCAAGCAAAAGACTTGGAACAGGATTCTTCACTCTGCGTCATCTTCGTCCTTGATGCTGCGACGGGATGGTCTTGGATGAGGAACATGATTCCTCTCG
>JAPLUM010000402.1 GCA_026397605.1 Verrucomicrobiota bacterium
ACCCTCAACGTGGCACCCGGCTTCCCACCACTCACCCGACCGCCGAGTATGCCCACTCCCATGTTTGCTGACTTAGAGCCGCCATGCCCTTGCAAGGTCACCGCCCCAGTCCCGACGCTCTGCACGTTAGCCCCCTTGATGAGCACACCATGAAAGGATGTCTTCGCAGGCACTGACGGCCAGTTCCCCGCGAGATGCAGCGGACCATTTTCCACCTCCAAAACCGCACCGGTGTCCATTTCGATGCCCGCACTGGCCGCGATGGAAATGCTGCCCGTGCCGCTGGCCCGCAGCTCGGCCCGCTGATCGATATAGACATTGCAATAGCCCCCGCTCACCGTTTCCGGGCGCAGTTCCAAGCTCGCATCCTTCTCCAGCAGCAGTTTCCCGCGAAACATCACCCGATCCTTCGCACGGCCCGTCTCGATCACCCATTCGCGCACGCCCGCCAGCGGCAGCTCCACCGCGCCGCCCGCCTGCGTCACCCCATCCACCCGGAACCGCCGCCCTTCCGCCAACGCCCTCAGCGTGCCGTTTTCACTGGAGGCGATCAGTTCCAGCACCTCGTTTTCCGCTCCACGGCTGGTGATGGTCACCACACCTTCACGGGTCGTGATCACATAATCTGCCGCTGGCGGCAGCAGCCACCAGCCCACGAGCGCTGCGAGAGCGATTCCCAGTGCCGCCGCCACTGCTGGATGCCGCCGCAGCCCGCGCAGCCCTCTTTCCAAGGGCGTCACCGGATAAGTCAGCAACGCCTCACCACGCCCCCAGCGCTGCAGCTCATCCGCCAGCAGCCCAGCGCTGGCGAGCCGCTGCGCAGGGTCCTTTTGCAAACAACGCTCAATCAGCGCCGCGAGCCCACGCTGATCCAGCGTGGGTGCCAAATAACGCGGCGGAGGCTTGGTGATTACCTGCTGGATGACCGCCAGATTGTCACTCATCTCATACGGTGTCTTTCCGCTGAGCATCTGAAAAAGCAGCAAACCCAGCGCCCACACATCCGTCGCTGGCCCCACCTCCCCCGAGCGGCCTTCCGCCTGCTCTGGGGCCATGTACATCGGCGTGCCGATCTGTGCGCCATGGAGCGTCTCATGCGCGCCACCCGTCTGCAGACGTGCTAGTCCAAAATCCGTCAGCCAGGGCTCGCCCTGCTCATCGATCAGAATGTTCGAGGGCTTCAGATCACGGTGTAGCACGCCGCAGTCATGCGCATGCTGCAAAGCGGCGGCCACCTTTGCCATGATGCGTACCGCCTTCTCAGCCGGCATGGGACCATGACGCACCAAATCCGCCAGCGTATTGCCGCGGATCAGCTTCATCGCTAAAAACGGGCACTCGTCCAGCTCCCCGGCCTCATACACCGGCACAATGTGCGGATGATCCAGCTTCGCCGTCGCCAGCGCCTCCCGTTTGAACCGCTGCCTCTCCGCCAAACCGGCAAAGCGTTGGCTGCGGATCATTTTCAGCGCCACCACACGCTGCAACTCCACATCCTCTGCCTCATAAACCGTGCCCATGCCACCATGCCCCAGACGGGAATGCAGTACGAAGCGCCCCAGACGAGCGGGCAGCTTCGGTTCCGCAAAACTCGCAAATCCGTCCTCAGCGTCGCCGCACTCCATCGGTTCTGGTGCCTGCTTCACCGCCTCCAGCGCGCTCGACATCGCACAATGCAGGCACTCCTCCACCACGCGCATCTGCCGCCCGCAGTTTGGGCAGGAGGGTGGAGCATCAGGTTCACTGGGCATGGGTGGAGTATAGAAAGACGCGCAATGAACTGAAGGTCGTTACCATTAAATGAGCGAAAGTAGGTGCCGCAGCTCTTCATCCACCTCGGCGGGGTCCACCACCGTCGCCTCCACCTGCCTGCGGATCAGCATGCCCAGCCGCGCCCGCAAATCGAAGACCATCTTCCGCGCCGTGCCTTCGCTGACCTCCAGCCGGGCAGCCAGGCCGGCGTATCCGCTGTCTGGAGACGCTCCGCGCAGCAACGGCAGCACAATCGCGAACTGCGCCTGTCGCCCGCGCTTCACCGCATCCTCCTCCAGCAGCGTAAACGCCCTCTCAAAAACCTCCTGTGCCCACGCACGGTCCATCGCCAACTCGGGCGAAGCATTCAAGCAATCCGACTGCATGTCTATCGCCTCGGGCGAATCCTCCAATCGATCAGGCACCAAGCCATTTCCGCGTTTCGCGGTCATATCCCGGCGCCTCGACGAATAAACCGAATTCTTCAGGCAGGCCAGCAGGAAATAGCGGAACCGAGTCTGTTCCGGAGCCACAGTCCGCAGCGTCTCGAGGGAAAGCAGCTTCTCAAACATTTTCTGCACCTCATCCTCCGCCTGGGAGTGGGGAAAGCCCATCGCCCGTGTGCATGCATACAAAGGCCGCCAGTAAGCATGCGCCAGCCGATCCAGCGCCGCCATCGCCCGCGGATTCCCCTCATCATGCGAATCCCGGATCAGCGACCATGGCGTATTCGGAAACAGCTTTTCTGCGGAAAAGAGCGAAGAATGTGAACTGTCAGATGGCATGGGCTAAGATAAGTCGAGATGCAGGAGTGAAGGCGGTCACTTAAAGAAACTACACTAGATAAGGCAGACGTGCCCGCATAGGGACGATCAATCATCTGTGAGCAATCAAAAAAAAGATAACTTATTGTGCGATATGGAACTGGCGCTCGAATTCAGCCCCAGTCACGGTGCGATACTCTATTCGACTTTAATCTCACTTTCCAGTTCCAAAAACACCTTCAAGCCTCGAAGACCAGGGATTAGGCGTGGGCCATGAGTCTGGCAAAACATGAAGGCGTTGCGGTGTGGCTCGCAAACAGGCAGAGGCGGTTCGTGGGTGTGTTCATGCGAGAGTGGAGCTGAAGGAAAAGTGAATTTGGAAGGCCACTCTGGAAACTAGAATGCCTGGGGAACTCGTTGGAAGGTCATTCCGAAAACTCAGAACGCCCGGAAAACTCGTTGGAAGGTCATTCCGAAAACTAGACTGGTCTGAGCGCCAACGGCGCGGCTTATCCCAGCCTGGGCCAACGGCCCAGGAACGCAGCCACCCACGCCAGCCCCTGGCAGAGGGCTGAAAGCCTGCCCCATGCTCTTGCCTGACTCCCAGCTCCAGACCACACACAACACAATTGATTGAATGCTGGCACCGTGTGAGAAATGCGAGTTGCCAAAACGCTTAGCCTGATCGAAAGGGCCGCCTGTGATGAACCCATGGTTATGATTAAGCGGCCTCAATGCTAGCTTTGCATAATCACTCATCACACAAACTGATTAAAACTATGACTGAAGGCCTTTTACCATTTCTCACCCAATTGCCAGTCGCCATCGCGATCACCGCCGTTGTCTTCTTCATTTTAGGCTGGTGGCTACGGTCTAAACAAAAGAAACCAGTAACAGCCAACACGGAGCTTCAGTTTGAGCGCAACCGCACCAAAGCCTTAGAAGACAAAGTCAAAGAAGCCAAAGACCATGCCTCCGCCGCAGAAAGCAGCATCGCCAAAGCGCAGGCAGACGCCAAGGCACAGCTCGTCGGCATGGTGCCAGAGGCCAATGTGACCAAGGCCCAGAGCCTTCTAGCCGAAGAGCAGCGCAAATCGCGCGACCTCAGCGCGCAGATCCAACGCTCTGAAGACGGATTCAAAGCCCTCCGCAACGCGGAAGCCAAGATGATCGAAGTCCAAAACGAGCTATCACGCAGCCGTGAAGAAGTCGCCCGCCTCAAACTATCTGCGGTGACCCCGACAGCTCAGCTGCCCGACTCTGAAGCAGCGCGCATCAAAGAATCCATGAAAACTGCCGAGACACTGGCTGGCAACGAGCGCCGCCGCGCCGACGTGTTTGAAAAGGAAAAAACCGCCCTCCAGGAACAGCTCGACAAAGCCAAGGAACAGCTAGCCACTTTGACGCCCGTCAACACCGATGCAGAACTTAAAGCCAAGGCCAAACTAGAGGCCGACCTCGTCGCAGCCCTAGCAGCACAGCAAGCCAGCGAAGCCGCCCTAGCCACAGAATGACTGCGCCTAACATCCATGGATCGCGAGTTTAATCTCAACAAATCTCAACTCTCCATCGACCGCCTTGAGGCCGAAATTCTCAAAGGCACCA
>JAPLUM010000144.1 GCA_026397605.1 Verrucomicrobiota bacterium
CAGAGGGGATTCATGTCACCGGCCGAAGTGGCATCACGATGCATGCCGATGCTGTCTTTTCCGACCTTGATGTGTCCACCTTTGATCTCCTCCTCATCCCAGGGGGACCACAGGTGCAGTCTCTGCGCCAAGATGGCCGTGTCCTGACCACCGCACGCATTTTTGGCAGTGCCAATAAACCCATAGCCGCCATTTGCGCTGCACCTCTGGTTCTACACGAAGCAGGGTTGCTCACGGGGAGAAAGTTCACGGCTCACGACTCGACCTACAGCGAGTTAACCACAGCCCTGCCAGATGAACCTGTTGTCATGGATGGTAACTTGATCACCTCACGTGGCGCAGGCACGGCGTTGGCGTTTGGTTTTGCCATCATTGAGCATCTTTATGGGGTAGAAGCAGCCGGGAAGATTGCCGAGGCCATCATGCTCTGACTGTTTCACTTGGTAGCGCCGCAGATCGCCGTATGATGCCAGACTTTCATGGAACTCCGCCCGCTACGCTCATTCATCGCTGCTGCTGAAGATGGCAACATTAGCCGTGCAGCACTGCGACTGGGCATGACACAACCAGCACTGAGCAGACAAATCAAAGGACTGGAAGAGGAAATGGGAGTGGCCCTGCTAGAGCGGGGAGCACATTCATTTTCTCTGACCCCCGCCGGCGATCTCCTGCTAAGGGAAGGACGAGTGCTCTTAGAAAAAGCAGAGCAGATCGAACAACGGGTGCGGGCTTCTGCAAAAGCACAGGTGCTCCGCGTGGGTTACTCCCCTTCCCTGACAGCAGGCATTTTGGCTCCCGCCATGGAGTCCTTCACTCAGCTGCATCCGCGAGCACGGGTGGAGCTTTCGGATCTGTCCTCTCAGGAGATGATTGAGGCGCTGCAAAAAGGTGCGCTGGATGTAATCGTGACGGCGACGCCCTTAAAAGAGCTGCCTGACATCCTCTGGAGTACCGTTCAGCAACAAGCTTGGCGGGTGGCCGTGCCGCGCCAGCATGCACTGATGCAGAAGCAGACCTTAACCCCGGCAGACATGCATGAGCAGAAGCTGGTGGTCTATTCTCAGCGTGACTACCCCGATTATTGGAATGTGATCACCACCTGGTTCAAACAGCAAAAGATCAATGCCAAAATCGCCAGTGAATGCGATGGAGTCACCAGCCTCATCAGCGCAGTAGAAGCAGGTCTAGGCGTGGCGATGGTGGTCGAGAGGATCGCCTGCCTGATCCCTGACCGCATCACGCTAAAAACTCTAGAGCCCCAGCCGGCCCCAGTCTGCATTTCGGCAGGAGTCCTCCAGCATGTAACGCCCGACAAGGTGCTGGCTGTTTTTATTGAAGAACTCAAGAGGGCCGCCGTGCGGGATCAACAAAGGCATTCCTGAAATTGCGGCAGGCAGCAAACATTCCAACACCGCCTCCATCGAGAAGCGGACTTTTCTTTGCACTGGAAAACTGCTACAGATTCGGCGATGGGGGCGAATCATGTCGTTTGCCTCCCACAGACTTTGTTTTTCCATCGCTGGTTTTCTTTTAACGGGCATCGCGTCGAGTGCCCAGTTACCACCGGTGAAGTCGGATGCCGACGCATCAGCGCAGGCCCGCGCGCTGGAGGCAAAGCTGCCCGCGCCGAAAGTGGTTCGCAAAGAAACCTTTGAGCTCAGCCCACAACGGCAGGATCGGCTGAGCAAGCGGCTTCCAGACACACTTCGCCGAGTCTCCCAGCGTGAGCCACTGCACATTCTGGTGCTGGGTAATGAGAGCGTTTTTGAAATGCATCCTGAAGATGGAAAATCGGCATTGTTGGACTCCTTCCCTGGCATCTTTGCTCGTGAATTGGCATCTCAGTTTTTCTATACGGGCGGCGTTCATGAGGCGGGGCCAAAGGACGATTCATTGGCTATGAACCCAGGCATCACCCTACGCCACCTGAGTGGGGTGACAGGAAACATTCAAGAGGCGGCCTCTATCCTAGCCTCCACCGCGCGGCAGGCACCTGTGAACCTGGTGCTTTTATGTTACGGGCAGGATGAGGCGGCCTCTGGCATGTCTCCGGTTGCATTCATCGCCGCTGTCAAGCAGGCGCTGGATGCAGCGAGTGACCTCGGCGCTGAGGTGGTTCTTTGCTCACCCTGGCTGCCGATGAGCGATAAGCCAGAAAGCTCACTCGGGACAGCTCGTCCGCTGGCGGATAGCTTGAGCGAGCTCGCCGAGAGAGAGGGCCTGATTCATGCGGATCTGGGTGATCTTTCGCGCCTAATGAACCTTCTCCAGACAGAGAGCCAAGACGAGGGCCGGATCTTTGATCGACTCATGACAGCCTATCGTGGTTTTTTCTATGAGACCCCTAGCGCGACCTTTACTCCACGAGCCTCTTTTCATCAGCGCCTCGGCACAGCCCTGTTTAAAGGCATGCTGGATGGCAGCTCCGCTCAGTCTTTTTCTTTTACTGAGATCTCCGCCGAATGGACCAAGGAAGGCGCA
>JAPLUM010000560.1 GCA_026397605.1 Verrucomicrobiota bacterium
CTCATCCAGCGCCTCGTCACCAGCAATCCATCGCGCGACTACCTCTACCGCGTGGTGCAGAAGTTTAACAACAATGGCAGCGGCGTGCGCGGCGATATGAAGACGGTAATCAAAGCCATTCTGCTCGACTACGAGGCACGCAGCAGCACACAGGCCGGTACACCTGCCTTTGGCAAACAACGTGAGCCTATCCTCCGCGTCGCCGCAGCCGCCCGTGCCTTCCGCCCAACGAGTCCCAGCACTATCACCTACGTGCAGAACGGCAGTAATGTCATCACTGTCACCACCAGCGCAGCCCACCAGCTCGTCGTGGGGAATCAAGTCTTCCTTGAATTCACCGATGCCACAGTTGCCGGAGCCCAGCCCGCGCCCACCACCGGCAGCTACACCGTCCAAAGCGTGCCGAGCACCACCACCTACACCATCAACGCCCCAGGCTGGATCACCGGCACCTACAATCAGCCCTCTGGCTCGAGAGTCATGACCGTCAGCATCGGCAGCCACTGGTTGCCGGGCACGAACGCGACGCAGCCCTCGTTGCCCGTTGCCAATTTTGGCCAAGCCTACTTTGACTTCACCAGCGGCACCGCCAGCGGACTCGCAGGATTTGATCAAACGGTGCGCACAGTCGCCACCTCCACCTCCTACGACACCGCCAGCGGTGTGGGGAATGTCTCCGGCACCACCTTCACCATCACTGCCCCCGACACCACCGCGCGCTCTGGAAACCTCATGATCTCTCGCTTCCAGGGCTCCTATCAAAGCTCAGGTCGCGCCGGCGTCATCACCATCGACACCAGCTATGCCAGCCCAGGCACCTACGGCGCCATGGCCGATCACGGTCTTGCGGTCGGCGACAGCGTTTTCATCAACTTTGGTAACTCGCGCGACACCACCTCCGGCAATGAGACCTCGACCGAGAATGACCTCGTTTATACCATCGCCACAGTGCCCGATGCTAACACCTTCACCGTCGCCGCGCGTGATGCTGCGAACGCCGCGATCAACAGTGACAACCAAGCCTACGTCTTCCCGCTCTTGCCGCAGCCGCTCGTGCGCAATGGCACCATCACTGCCCGTATCAGCACCTTTGCCCTAAACAACACGGACACCGACATCGGCCAAACGCCGATCAACTCGCCGACGGTGTTCAACTACTTCCTGCCTGACTACAAATACCCCGGCGCACTTGCCTCCCAGGGCATCACCACCCCCGAGTTCCAGGGCACGGCGGAAACGACCATCGTGCGCTTCAACAACTACCTCTACGAAGGCATCTTTAACACTGGCAACACCAATAACATCACTAGCTTCAAAAGTGGCGGTACCTTCACCGGTAACAGCAATGGCGCGCTCGTCATCGACTTCAATCCCTGGATGGGGAACGCCGTTTCCACCGCAGGCACCATCGGAGCCACCCTCGGCGCAGGGCCGCAAACTGGGCAGCGCTGGACCAGCAACGCCAACGTCAGCACGCTGATCGACCGCCTCAACACCCTCCTCATGGCGGGTCAGATGACGACCGCAGCGAAGGATAAGATCCTGCAATTCATCGGTGGCCCCGTCACCTCCGTCTCGGTCGCCAGCCCTGCTGTTTTCAGCGACGCTGCTGACCACGGGCTCGCGGTGAATGACACCGTCATCGTCTCGGGTCTCACCGGCGGCACCTTCAGTGGCGCAGCCACCAACGTGAATGGAACCTTCCGCGTCAATTCCGTGCCCACCTCGACCACGTTCACGCTGAAATCGACCACCACCACGACCACGCTGAACTGCACAGCCGCACCTACCATCGGCACGAACTCCAACGTCGGCATCGACGCTTACAACAACGCTGCTCCCTCCACCGATGAGCAGCGCGACCGCCTTCGCTCCATCCTGCACTTCATCATCACCAGCCCCGATTTCACCATCCAGCGCTAGGTTTCCGTTTCATCCTTTAACCTTCATCCTGCATTCCTCCATGAACGTCTTTACTCGCCGTGACTTCACTGCCAACTCACTCCGCCTTGGAGCTGGGCTTGGCGCAGCCTCCCTCGCCATCCGCGACCTCCGGCTGATCAATTCCGCCATCGCTGCCCAGGGCACGCCCACTGGCTACAAAGCCCTCGTCTGCGTCTTCCTCAATGGCGGCAACGACGCCAATAACTGGATCGTCCCGACCGACAGCACGACCTACGCGCAATACGCCTCCATCCGTGATAACCTCACGATGCCCAGCAGCTCCCTGCTGACTCTGCGCACCACTACCAGCGGCAGCAGCCCCGCCTACCAGGATACTGACGGTCACACCTATGGCTTTCATCCCGCCTGCTCTGGACTGCGCACGCTTTTTGGCGAAGACAAACTCGGTGTCGTCTTCAACGTCGGCACCATCGTCCGCCCGCTCACTCGCGCCCAGTATAACTCAGGCCTCGCCGCCTATCGTCCACCGCAGCTCTTTTCTCATAGCGATCAGGTCACCCAGTGGCAGACCTGTATCCCCGATGCACCACCGGCCACAGGCTGGGGCGGACGCATGGCCGACCTGCTCGATCCGCTTGCCAATCCCGGCAGCAGCCTTTCCATGTCCGTTTCTCTGGCAGGAGCGAACACCTTTGAAGTCGGCAATCTCGTCTCCCAATACCAAGTTTCCACCACTGGTGCCGTCGTGCTCGGTGGCGATCTCATGACCGGCAGCAGCGCCCGCGTGCGCACCCTGCGCGGTCTGCTTGCCCTGCCCACCGCCAACCTCCAGCGCAATGCCTACGCCTCCGTATCCGATAGCGCCATCGCCGTGGGGGACCTCTTGAATACCAAGATCCAAGCCACCGCCATGGCCGCCGACACCCCTCCCGGCACCTGGGTTTGGACCACTCCCTTTCCCAATACCGGACTCGGCAACCAACTGAAAATGGTCGCGCGGCTCATCCAGGCTCGTGGACCCACCGCGTTCAACATGAACCGCCAAGTCTTCTTTACCTCCCTCGGCGGCCACGACACTCACACCTCGCAAGTCTCCGTGAACGGCACCGATCAACCCACTAACACCGCCGGCGCGCACTACTCGCTCTTGGCCGAGACCAGCGCCGCCATGTTCGCCTTCCAGCGTGCGATGGAGCAGCTAGGCGTGTCCAATAACGTCACCGCCTTTACCGCCAGCGACTTTTCCCGCACCCTGCCCACGAACAGTCAGGGCAGCGACCACGGCTGGGGCAGCCATCACATCGTCGTCGGCGGCGCGGTGAACGGTGGCAGCACCTATGGCAATCTGCCCATCTTTGCCCTCAACGGTCCCGATGACACCGGCCTAGGTCGCTGGATTCCCAAGATCTCTGTGGATCAGCACGCCGCCACCCTCGCCAAATGGTTCGGTGTGGATAGCAGCGTGATGAACGACATCTTCCCGAACCTCACCCGCTTCAGCACCAGTGACCTCGGCTTCATGAAGCCCGCGTAACCATGAAACGCTGGATCATTGGTATCTTGGCGGTCGTGGGGATCGCCGCGTGGCTAGGCACATGGCCAGCGCCACCCATCTCAGCGTCGCGCCCAGCGGCCAGCGCTGCGGAGTCAGAGAGATCCGCAGGATCGGTCGGATCGGACCCATCTCAGGTGACGCCCACAGCACCTGTCGCCGCCGCAGCACCCTATCCCACCCCTGAGGGTGCCTCCTACAGGCCCATCACACCGCGGCCTGATCCACCTGATCCGCAGGCGAAAGTCGCCCTGGAAGCCATCGCGCTGAACCTCCGCAACTATGGCCACCGCTTTGGCGGCAACCCTGTCGGCTCCAACGCCGAGATCACGGCCAGCCTCAACGGACAGAATCCAGTCAAAGCGAAATACCTCCCCCAAGAGCACACTCACCTCAGCCCAAAGGGCGAGCTTCTCGATGAATGGGGCACGCCGTATTTCTTCCATCAGCAGTCCGCCCACGAAACCGTCATCCGCTCCGCCGGCCCGGACCGCAAGCTCAACACTGTGGACGACATCACCGCGAAGTAGCTCTCGTAAAGTAGCCCAGTTACGCGGTAACTGGTGCCTCTCTAAAATCTGATTCAAACCCTCAGTTGCAGCGCAACTGAGCTACTTGCATGAAAGTCCTCCTCTTCCTCCTAGCCATGGGCATCAGCGCCCGCGCCGACCTCCTGGTCGCCCCGCAGATCCTCGCCCCCAAAACCCCCGTCGAGTCCTGGAACGTCCTCCGCCTCGCCACCGATAACGTCGCACGGCTCATCAGTGAAAAGCGCCTGCTCGAAGTCCCCGCGCAGATCAGCCTGTGCAGCCCCGCCTTGCGCACGCTCGCCAGCAGCTACACCGCGCCCGAGCACAGTGAGTTGCTCAATGCCAGCACCGCACGCGCTGCCGTACTGATCAACACCATCGCCCGCACCAGCATGGCCGAGCAGCCCACGGCACAGCCCTTTGCACAACTGCGCACACTTCTAGACCAACTAAAGCCCGCCTTTCCCGCCGACATCGTCGCTGCCGAGATCTACACCTGCCCGCAGCACCCCGAGCAACTCACCACCGACCCGACCCAGCTCTGCCCCACCTGCAAAGCCAAGCCCCGCATCCGCCGCATCCCTTACAGCGACATCTACATCACTGGCCAGCCCACCACGAAGCTCACCCTGCAAGGCCAGATCGTCCAGCTCAGCACCGCCGATCTCATCCCCACGCACAACAGCAGCGTCCAACTCCTGCTCATCGACCCCACATTCACCGACTTCCATTCCCTCATCGCCACGCCCACCGCCAAGCCCGATGAATGGGCCATCCCCATCGACCTCGGCACCCGCAGTTATCGACTCTGGGCGCACCTCACCCCCGCCGCCACCGCCCTCACCGAGCATCCATCCGCCGACCTCGGCCCCGCCTTTGTGCCCGAAGCCCTTAGCCCCGACCGCGCTGCAGACACCCTCAGCACCACGCTGCCCGGCATCAAAGCCCAGCTAGCCTTCAGTGGCGGCACTGGTGGCCCGCCCAGCGCGCAGCAGATCTGCCTGGCAAGTATTCAGTTCACCGACGACACGGACCAGCCCATCACCACGCTCCAGCCCCACAGCCAAGCCTTTGCCCATCTCACCTGCATTTATGCCGATGCCAGCGAGCTCATTCAGCTCCACCCCACCGGTGGCGACATCCTCAATGAATCCGCCCTCGGCGGCCCCACCCTCAGCTTTAAAACCTACTTCCCGCGCCCAGGCAACGTCCGCGTCTTTTGCCAAATCAAACTGCAAGGCAAAATCCAAACACTCCCGTTCAGCATCAATATCAAAGCCCTTTAGCTCCACCGCGAGAAATTGAAACGCCGCAGAGAGTTTGAAATAGTTTTTCTCTGCGGATTTGGCCTTGGCTCAGGCTTGTGAGCGGCTCGGTGGTCTTGGTTGTCGCAATCGCTAGGCGGGTGAGGATACTGCTATTGCCACAGGCGGCCTAGGCCAAGATGTCGTGAACCATGTGGCCATGCACATCGGTCAGGCGGAAATCACGTCCTGCATAGCGGTAGGTCAGCTTTTCATGATCCATGCCCAGCAGGTGCAGCAGGGTGGCGTGCAGGTCATGGATGTGGACTTTGTTTTCTGTGGCGAAGTAGCCGTACTCATCTGTGGCACCGTAGGCGGTGCCTGCTTTGACTCCGGCTCCTGCCATCCACATGGTGAATCCTTCTGGATTATGATCGCGGCCGTCAGCTGTGCCTTGCGCGACGGGAGTGCGGCCAAACTCGCCACCCCACAGGACCAGTGTATCTTCCAGCAGCCCGCGTGATTTGAGATCGTGGAGCAGGCCGGCGATGGGTTTATCCACCTCTGCCGCATTTTTGGTGTGGCCTTTGATGAGGTCGCCGTGCTGATCCCACTGCACGTTGGAGTCGCTATGCGTCACCTGGATGTAGCGAACGCCCCGTTCGGCAAAGCGGCGTGCCATGAGGCATTGACGGCCAAAGTTTGCTGTGACGGCATCGTCCAGCCCGTAGAGTTTCCTCGTGGCTTCAGACTCACCGCCGAGGTCCTGCAATTCAGGCATGGCAGTCTGCATGCGGTAAGCTAGCTCAAAGGAGTCGATCCGAGCTTCCAGCATCTGGGCTGCGCTGAACTCAGTGAGATGATCGCGATTCAGGCTGGCCGACAGATCGAGCTGCAGTCTCTGTAGGGCAGGGGAGATGCGTGCGTTGGCGATGTTTTTCACCAGGGCCTGAGTGGCCGGCACGCTGGCATTTCCGAGGGGCGTGCCCTGGCACCAGGCGGGAAGAAAGGCAGAGCCCCAGTTGTTCACGCCGCCATGAGCTAGTGTGGGGCAGATGGTGATGAAGGCTGGCAGGTCACTGTTTTCGGTGCCGAGTCCGTATGTGATCCAGGAGCCCATGCTGGGGCGCACCTGTGTGTCACTACCTGTATGCAGCTTTAATAAGGCACCGCCATGCGCAGGGTTAGTGCCATGCAGGGATCGGATGATGCAGAGGTCATCCACGCACTTGGCCACATGGGGAAAGAGATCACTCACATGCAGGCCACTTTGGCCATAGCGCTTGAATTTCCAGGGGGACTTCAGCAGCGTGGTGGTCTTGGCAAAGGTGACGCGGGGCAGGGCAAATGGCAGTGGCTTGCCATGATCGCGATCCAGCAGCGGCTTCGGGTCAAAGGTGTCCACCTGAGATGGTCCGCCTTTCATGAAAAGAAAAATCACCCGCTTTGCCCGTGCTGGAAAGTGAGGCTTTTTAGCGGCGAGCGGATTGGTCATCGTCTGCTCGGCTTGCAATAGATCACGCAACGCCAGCAGGCCAAAGCCTGAGGCGCTGTTTTGCAAGAGATGACGCCTGGAAAGATTCATCATGGGTGCATACGCTGAGTTAGGTCTTGGTTTATCTATCGATCCGGCTGTTATCGCAGATACATAAACTCATTGGTCATGAAGAGTGTCTGGCAGTAGAGGCTCCAGGCACGCACTTCGCGGGTCTGAGCATTGCTGTGGTCTGAGGCTAGCGCAGCATCTGTCACGGTGAGGAAGTCCTGTGCCCGCCGGTTCTCCGAGTCATGGATCTCACGGCCAAACATGAGCTGATAGGCACGTTGCAGGCGCTGAGGCTCGGGTAGGCGAAGCAGGCTCTTTGCCAGAGCAGCGGCTGCTTTCATGATCAGATCATTGTTCATCAACAGCAGGGCCTGGGGTGAAACAATGGTGCTGTTTCTTTGGCCTGTGGAGACGGTGGGATCAGGGTAATCAAACTGTTGAAACAGATCGTATAAGTTATTGCGAATGATCGGCAGATACAATGCCCGGCGGGTGCTTTCATAGGTGGTAGCGTCTTTGGAGGTATGATTGAAGACGAACTGCCGATTCCGCAATGGCACCGTTTTTCCTCCTATCTTCAGATCGATCTGATTGGCGACAGTTAGGATGGCATCACGCAGTTCTTCTGCCTGAAGGCGACGAGTCGGAAAGTGATAAAGCAGGCTGTTTTCAGGATCTGCGGCATGGGGCTTTGCCTCACTGTTTTGCTGATAAGTCGCGCTGGTCATGATCAGTCGGTGCATATCCTTCATGCTCCAGTGCTGATCCGAGAACCAGCTTGCTAGCCAGTCCAGCAATTCAGGATGCGAGGGTGCGCTGCCGAGCAGTCCGAAGTTATCAGGTGTGGAGCAGATACCCTGATTGAAGTGCCATGTCCAGATGCGATTCACGATCACTCTCGTCGTCAGTGGATGTTCAGGGCTACAGAGCCAGCTGGCTAATTCTAGACGTCCGCTGTGGTCTGGCGGAAAGTTAGTCTCAGGCGTCTTTGCAGCCTGCATGACGGAAGGAAATCCGCGCTGGATAGGTCTGCCTAAAGTCAGATGGCTGCCACGGATGTGAATGGGTAGAGAGAGGAGGATTTTTTCGCCTTCACCGACACCAATGACGGTAGGTAGATCAGGCAGGTTTTTTTCGATCTGCTCCAGCTCATCCATGCGCTGATCCACGGTGGCCAGAGTTTCTGGCGTTTTGCGCTTCACGAGGGCTGCTTTTGCTGCCGCGACTTCTTTGGTCTTGAGCGCTAGGGCACGCTCTGATGAATACACCGTGGCAAATTCATCCATTCCAGCCAGGGGTGTTTCAAAGGCGGTGGAGAGTGCTCCGATGCGGTCTCTGCTGTAGGAGCGGGTACTTTTAAAGATGGCTGCCAGGGCGTAATAGTCGTCTTGGCGGATGGGATCAAATTTGTGATCATGGCAGCG
>JAPLUM010000126.1 GCA_026397605.1 Verrucomicrobiota bacterium
GTGGAAATCCTTTTTGGACTAGCCTCTTTTACAGATGCCGCCTATTGGCGCACTCTTAGCGGCTTTGCTGCAGGACGTCTCACAGACCTTGCTGCACAGGCTGAGCGCGAAGGCACTCCGCCGCCAAAACTCAAACTTGTAATCTTCAAATCAGAGCGTGAGCAGTTGGTCTGGCAAAATCTGATCAATAGTAAAACCATTGCAGAGCCACTTGAAGAAATCACGGATGCCGTGCATCTCGACACTGATAACATCGCAACACTCTATGCCATGCAGCGCATAATCAAGGAAGCGGAAACCGGCATACTACCTGCAGAACCAACCCAAGTGATGACAGTTCTAGCGCGCGAGCTTGATTTCTTTTGGAAGCGCATCACACGCGTCGCATAGACCTATTTAGGCTCAACCGTCGCAGCTTACCAAAGACCGCACTCAGTACTGACCGCATTCAGTACTTGCCATTCTAGGCCAGACTCCCTAGCCTCCGCGCTCATGTCTGACCAAAAATCACCCGTCGATTGGGATCGCCTGGAAGCGAAGCCCGAATTCCGTGCGCTCATCAGTAAAAAAGCGCGCTTCATCATCAGCGCTACGATCTTCTTCATGGTCTATTATTTGGCATTACCCATTCTCGTCGGTTATTTTCCCGAACTGATGAAAAAGAAAGTCTGGGGTGAGGTGAACATCGCTTACGCCTTTGCACTCTCTCAGTTCTTCATGGCTTGGATCATGGCCTTTGTTTATGTCCGCGCTGCTACTGGCTGGGATAAGTCTGCCGCCAGTGTCATCAGTGATCAGCATTGATCCTGCACGCTCTATTTTCATTTTATCCTACTGCATTTCTCTTCATGACCATCTCACTTATCATGTTTCTCGGCTTCGTGGCCTCCACGTTGCTCATCACCTTTTGGGCTGCCAAGCGCAATACCGGCGCTAGTGCTTACTTTGCCGCAGGCCGCAATATCACAGGTTGGCAGAATGGCCTAGCTGTGGCTGGCGACTACATGAGCGCCGCCTCATTCCTCGGCATATCAGGCATGATCTGCTTTTATGGTTATGATGGATTCATGTACTCTGTCGGCTTTCTCGTCGCCTACATTACCGTCTTACTGATCGTTGCAGAGCCATTGAGGAATGCTGGAAAGTACACCATGGCTGACCTTCTCGCCTATCGGCTCAAGCCGCGCCCTGTGCGTGCCATGGCAAGCCTGAGCACACTGACTGTATCCACTTTTTACATGATCGCTCAAATGGTCGGCGCTGGCAGTATCATCAAAGGACTCATCGGTATCGACTTTGAACCCGCTGTGATTGGAGTTGGTGTGCTGATGCTCGTTTACGTCGTCTTTGGCGGTATGTTGGCCACGACCTGGGTGCAGATTATCAAAGCGGTGCTGCTCATTGCTGGCGCGCTTCTACTGAGCTTCCTCGTCCTGAAATATCATGACTTCAGCTTCACAACTTTCTTCAATGCCGTCTCCAAAGCTGACTTCGCAGGCACAGCAGAGCCGAAAAACCTGCTGGAGCCCGGACTTAAATACGGCGTAGTCGCAGCTGGCCGATGGGGGCCTCTAGACCTTGTTTCTTTAGGGCTAGGCTTGGTTTTAGGTACGGCAGGACTGCCACACATCCTTGTCCGCTTTTACACTGTGCCAGATGCTAAAACCGCCCGCTCTTCAGTCGTCTGGGCTATGGCTATCATTGGTGTCTTTTACATCATGACGACCTTCTTCGGTTTTGGTGCTGCCACCATTCTCAAAAAGTCCCTCCTCATGACAGCCGAAGGTAAAGAAACACCGAATATGGTGGCTCCAATACTAGCTCAGGTGCTCGGCGGCGACCTCTTCTTTGCCTTCATCAGCGCTGTGGCGTTTGCCACCATTCTTGCTGTTGTCGCCGGACTGACCATGAGCGCTTCAGCTTCCTTTGCGCATGATTTCTATTCGAACGTTCTTCATCACGGCAAAGAAAACCGCCCAGGTCAGGAAATTAAAGTCGCCCGCATTACCGCCTTTGTGGTCGGCGCGGTAAGCATCGGACTAGCCATTTTCCTCGGACCTGGTGTGAATGCGGCATTTCTTGTGGGACTGGCCTTTGCCGTAGCCGCCAGCGCCAATTTACCTGTCATCATCTTCAGTGTTTTTTGGAAACGCTTTAATACCTCAGGTGCCGTGGCGAGTCTTGCAACGGGCCTAATTTCCGCCATCGGTTTGATTCTCATCAGTCCCAATGGCGTTTTCGGCAAAGCCGGCGCCATCTTCCCACTGGAGAATCCAGGCATTGTCAGCATTCCGCTTGGATTTCTAGCGGGCTACCTCGGTACGATCCTCACACCGCGTGACCCCGAAGCTGAAGCTAAGTTTGCTGAACTGACCGTCCGCGCGCATACCGGCCTAGGCGCTGAAAAAGCCACCGCACACTGATCTCTGCTATGTCGCGATTATCTGAGGAACTCATCCCATGATTCCTTCAATGTCGATC
This sequence comes from Verrucomicrobiota bacterium, assembly GCA_026397605.1. Lineage (GTDB taxonomy): Bacteria > Verrucomicrobiota > Verrucomicrobiia > Verrucomicrobiales > Verrucomicrobiaceae > Prosthecobacter. The sequence goes on from JAPLUM010000126.1 coordinate 2,482, forward strand.
AGATAAAGCTGACGACCATTGCCACCATGGGGTGAGTCGATGCAAACCCAGCGCTCATCCCGGCTGGAACGTGGATGATTGTCCACCCGCCACTCGCCTTTGTATTCAGATGGCTGAGAAAATTGGCCAAGGTCGATTCGGCGATTTGCATCGATGTGATATAGGTGTGGCGTTTGCAGCCGACGCACACCTTTGGGATAAGTGTCGTTGAGAATCCACTCGTTGTTTCGCAGATAGGTGAGATGGCCACCATTATCCAGAACCCCACGACCAATCTCGGACGCGATGCCGCTGTCCTTATCTTCAAAGAGAAAATCGCCCCACTCCTGGTTCCCGAGCCAGTCTTTGCTCTGAGAAAGGATGTGGGTGGCATCTCGCCAGATGAAATGAGACGCATAACCGTTTGGAATGACGATGCGCAAGTCACTGCCGTCCATATTCGCCGTGATGAGGCGAGTCAGGTGGCGATCTTTGGGCTGAGTCCAACGGTGGAGCATGATGAAGCGTTTCCCATCTGGACCAATCAACAGGTGATAGGCGTGGTGCTTCGAATCCGCATGATTCTCCATGACAGTGCCGGTTTTCGAAAGCTGCTCGTGAGTGATGATGAGATGCTCTGCGCCTGTTTCAAGATTCACCCGCGTCACGCCACTTCCAGCTGGGGCCATGTCTTCAAAAAAGCGGTCTTTGATGCCTGCATATCCATATCCGGGGCGGCAGTCAGCCACACGGGAAAAGTCGCAGCTCACAGCTTCTTTGCCGTTAGGACTCAAAGCGTAGATTGGAGTTGGAATGGTATGCTTTTCACCCGTTTTCACATCCATGATGTGGCAGACAAACTTATCCTTCTCGCGGTCATTCCAAATCACCTTTGATTCGGCTCCAGGAATCCATTGCAACATGCAGCCCTGCTGCCAGTTCCATGCTTTCGACTTGCCCAGCGGAATCCATTTATCACCGTCCTGAATGTCCACCATGCCAACCTCGATCAAATCATCCGCCGTGGGTGATCGATGTTCGAAGTTGACCTTGTTGCTCAGCACGAAACGGTTACTTGGGTCAAACTGCAGCTTGTCATAGTAGGCAAACCAATGAAAGCCTGGCCCTCGAGTGATTGCACGAGTCGGCGGAAACTGATTCCCATCTGCCCCGAATGGCGCTGACTTAGCGGGTGCCATGGACAAATTTTGTGTGATTTGAATTTGAATAAATAAGTTTTTTTGGTAAGACATGTGATGAGCATATCATCCGCTTTCTTCCCTGGATTTCACCGCGCTGGACTTGGCCGTAAACCCACTTCCGCGCAGCTCCGCCTCGCCCTTCAAACCCGCAAACTCGATGGGCTATGCCTCGCTCATCTTGAGACGCTACTGGGCAACGCA
>JAPLUM010000534.1 GCA_026397605.1 Verrucomicrobiota bacterium
TCCAACTGGCCCTGATCACTGGTGAGCGCAGCGGCTCCTAGATGAGTGATGGTTTTCGGCTGGTCAAAGCTGGTGTATTTGATGTCCCGCAGAGCGAAGCCTGTGACAGTCGCGCCGTTAAACTCACCGGTCATGCGGCCCATGGCATCATACGTGTAGCTGCGCTGCACCTGAGTGCCCTGCTTAACGCTGGTCACGGCATGGGGGCCGTGGGTGCGCTCCCCGTAAGCGTAGTCGCCAATGCCGCTCTTGCTGGCGATGTTGCCATTCGCCGTGAAGGTAAAGCTTTGCAGGCCCTGACCGGTGACTTGGGAGTACTTGAGGCGATTGAGCCGATCATACCCAAAGGTCTCAATCCGCACTGGCGGCGTGCTGGCCGTGGGAGATTCAAAGCGCTGCTCCCTGCGCCAGAGCACATTGCCCAGATCATCCAGCTGCATCTCACTTTCCTGGATGTGCGCATTGGTGATGGCACGCAGGGTGCGCGTGCTTTCTAAAAAGCCGCGTGTGGGGTGATAACGGTTGACGGTCTTGATGCCGTTGCCATGCCACTCTTCCAGCATCTTACCGCTGGCATCGTAGCTCATGCCTTGCCAGAGGAAGTTGCCTGTGGAGCTGCCTTCATGGATGGAGCTGAGGAAGCCGTAATCGTTGTACTTACTTGCGCGGGTGTAGCCTCCGGCATCGGTGACGGTGTTCACTCGGCCCAGGGCATCATAGGTGCTGCTGACGTTGTAGGTGCCATTAAAGGCTACCTGACCACTTAGGGTGGTGCTGCCACTGATACTGCGGCCTAACGAATCATACAGTTGGCCCTGAAACGATGCGGCCCTCAATCCAGTCATTGATGGCGCTGGGGCCTGGAACTTGAGCAGGAACGGAAATGCCGGTCAGTGTGCGGACTGGGCGGCTGAGCTGATCAAACTCGGTGACGGTGCCATTGCCCATGGCATCCCTAGTGAGCACGGCGCGGCCATAACTGTCGTAAAAGGTGTAGGAGGTGCCGGCATTGGGGTCGGTGACACTTTCCTTCAGGCGCTGGGCATTGTAGGTGGTGCTGGTCTGGAGGGTGCCTGATAAAGCCAACCCTTTACACCGCAAGAGATTCAGACGCCGCAGAGAGAACCCACTTGCCGACTCTGCGGTGTCTAAACCTCTTGCGGTGGAAATCTGCTGGTAGAGTGCAGGCTGAGCTGAGTGAAAGGCCGTGCACTGAGGCTGCGTCCACCAATCAGGGATGCCCGCATAGCAGGGCATCAAAAGCGTAAGCGCCATCTGCACAGCCACCAGGCAATCACGCCAAAAAGACGGCGTGCAGAAGTGTACTAAACTGGCACTTCCACGGCGCATCAGGTCGTAAAGCTGAGTTGAGCTAAATTTGGATCAAGAAAACAGATCATGCAGACAAGAAATCAGTCTTGCCAGACGGTGAGTCGGATGGATTCAATAAACACTGGCTTCGCGGATTTTGCAGTGCTGCTTCAACATAGAAGTGTTCGGGACCGAGTTGCGAAGCACGACGCAGGAGTAACCGTATCTTAATTTTATTTTTGTGTGGGTTGGCACAGCCAATGCCATTGGTTGGCTTGTGGGTTCATTGTTTTAGATGAGGCAACAGGTCCTGCGAACCATCTGGGAAGTTGTTGTTGGGTTTATTTTTCAATAAAAAGAACGTCTGGCTGCCAAAACATTTTCCCGTCGATGGAGTAACCGCGCAATACCAACAAAGAATTTAAACGTTGTTCCTTTATTTTAAAAGCAGAATACAATCTGCCATCTTGTCTATTAATTAAAATTTCATCATTTTTTAGAGTCCATAGATGTAGACCTTCTGAATACCCTCGACCCTCAACATAAGATTTAATATAAACAGAATTATTTTCATAAAAACAAAATGTCTCTGGGTTTAAATTAGCTTTTGATACAATTATTTTCCTGATCAGATCACTTTGGTTAAATGCTTCATCTGATATTTTTTGTGATTTATTCTCAGACCTGTTCTCACAGCCTGTGGTAAGCAAAAGAATAAAGAATAAGGTTGATTTGGCATTCATGATATTATTTTAACCAGCTAGGCTTTGAACCTTCCCACATATTATTCAATCCGTGATTTGGGGCCCAGCGATGAAAACTTGGCGCAAAAAATTCTTTCCCACTGTGGAACCAACGCATATGCGCGGGCACTGTTTTATCGGGCACCTCAACCTGTTCTGGTACATCATATTTGTTCATTCTTCCAGTCTTTATCCATTTGGTACCCTCAATATATGGCTGACCACCAACAAAGGCTACTATTTGCTGGTTTGCCCCCCCTACATAGCTTTGAGTCAATATTGAAAGACGCATCGCGAATGAGTCCGCCCCCAGCGCGGCTTCACAACCAAGTATCGAAACTGGTGTTCCATTCGTGTAGCCATCTGCAAGCATCATTTGATAGGTTTTCTCTGGGCTGAGCATTACGGCAAAGCGTAAATCTCCACCGTTTTTTCGTTGATCCATAATCTGGAGCATATTGGCGTGACCTCCTAGCAGATAAGTTCCTTTCAGTTTCAGACGAATCGAAAGCCTACCCAGGGCACTATCTTCATTAAACAATATCAGTCGGTCTGAAAACCTTTTTGCCTCATTATTGAATAAATGGAAGAAGGCTGCTGAATACGCGCCGTCTGCGAACTTGCCGCCAAGTGCCATTGATCCAAGACCACCACTTACAGCAGCAATTGCTGTTCGCCCTGCAATGGCCCAAACCTTATCACTGGTAGCTAGCGCTGTGCCGCCATAAAGTTTCATGCCGATTCCAGTCATGCCTGCTCCAAGGACACCCCCAATAAAACCATCTCTGAAGCTGCCTCCGTTGGCTTCTGACATGGCACCGCCAGCAACACCGTGGGCGGCTAGATGGATGGCGGTTCCTGAAATACTAGTACCACCAGCCAGCATACTCCCCTGGGCGACACCGAGTCCATGCATGTATCCGCCAATGATGGCATTGACCGCACCATTGGCTGCACCAATGACGGCCGACTTTAAGACTTGTCCAAAACTACCGCCTGCAATGGTGGTGTTAATAGCACTCCACGCGGCTCCTACAGTGGCTCCTAGCCAAATGCCGACATTGAGTCCCATGAAACTCCCCAGAGCACTCGCTGCACCGGCAGTTGTTCCCGCTATAACGCCTGCTAGCCCTGTACCTGCGGTTGCAGCTGAAGTTGCTGTCGCAGCAGAGCCAACTGTACCAAGAACACCGCCTGCGTTAGCAGCAAGCGCCCCAAGCGCATAGACGGCGACCATGATCAAAATCACTGCGATGATGATCGGCGGCCGTTCATGTGGACGAGGCCCACGTCGTCGAGCATTTCGTGGCCGGTGTAGCCTCGGGGTAGATTGCTGCCAGCGCGCTCAGGTGGGGAGCCGGAGGGGGCTCCGCCTGCCTGGCTGGGCGAGGTCATGGTGGCCTCGGTGGCGCTGAGTTTGTTCAGCTGGCCTGAGGCAGGTGCCCAGGTGTCACCGTCTCTTCGGGCACCCCAGGCGTCGTAACTTTGGCGCTCGGTTTTTTGGACTTCGCCTGGCTTCAGGTGGCCGCGTTGTTGGCG
>JAPLUM010000889.1 GCA_026397605.1 Verrucomicrobiota bacterium
CAGATGCGGGTGGCGGCATCGAAGGTCATCTTCTCTTCGGTGGCCTTGTGGTCTCCGTCTTGCTTTGGCTCGCGGGTGGCGATGATCATGCCTTCGCGGTTCTTGAGGTCCACTTCCTTGAGCTTCCAGACCGAGCCAACGCGCTGGCAGTGGCTGGGTTCGTCTTCAAGAAGCAGCACATGATTCTGCGCAGGGAAGATGCCAGCACCGCGATTGTGATTCGCGTCCTTCTTTCCGCTATCGACTGGCAAGACCGGCACGGCAGAGGTCGCCGGGTCAGGTGGGAGAAAAGCGTGCACGTGCATCACGGTGCCGAGCGGGATGTCACGCAGATCCGCTGGCGCGCCGTGATACTGGACGATGCCATACGGCAGCATGGCGAAAGGATGCGGATCATTGCGGAAAAACATGCCCGATCCTTGCACTCGAATACTGCCACGGCGGTTCGCATGATCCACGAAGACAATTTCACCACGGTAGGGGTGCGCTTTTTCCAAAGGCGGGAACTTCCCCGCTTCGGGGCGGAAGGGTTCGGCTACGTCGGTTCCTTGTTCTTGGTTCTTGGTGCTTGGTTGTTCGTTGGCAGCGGTTGCCTGGATGACGAATGAACACGCCAAAGCCAACAAGGATTTAGGAACGAAGAACGAGGAACGAAGAACAAAGAACGGTTTCATAAGTAGGTCAGTATTTCAGGAAGATGGCGGGAGTGGGGAAGCGTTCGTCGATGCTACCTTGGCCGATGTATTCCTCGCGGGGGAGGTGGAGATCGGGCCAGCTGGCGGGGCGGATTTTGACGATGCGGGTGGGGCGCATGCCTTCGGTGATGAGGTCGGTCTCGAAACGAATCTGGATGCCGCTGCTGCCGAGCGGGGCTTCGCCGGGCAACTTGATGACGTCGTTAATGGTGCCGCGTGCGGCCATTTGCGTGGGGCCGGCGGTGCCGCCTTCAGTGTGCTTCAGGGTGTTCTCGACGCCATTCATCAATGCGGCGGTGCCCTTGCTGAACTCGGCGTAGAGCGACGCGTCCATACCGCCGAAGAGCGTGGCGGTTACGGTGGCGCGGCCGAACTTGCCATACTCGACCGCATCGATCCACGCGGGTATCCAACGACCTTTGATGAAGGCCTTGTGCGTCTCGGTTTGTTGCTGCGCGGCGTTTTGCATCGCGGTGCCGTCGATCCAGATGTCCGAAATGTGGAAGCGGGTGAACACACCGCCAAGCGTGGGCTTCCAGGTGATGCCGAGCTGGACGGACTGGCCACCGAGAGCCTTTTTTCCTTCGGCGGGCCAGCTGCCTTCGGCGATCAAGTGCTCGATGCGGAGGCATTCGCGACCACGCCAGATGCGGGTGGCGGCATCGAAGGTGAACGATTCTTCGCTGGTATTGCCTTCGGTGCCTTGTTTCGGCTCACGACTGGCGAGAAGACTGCCTTCACGGTTTTTGATCTCCAGTTCCTTCAGCTTCCAGGTCAATCCCTCGCGCTGGCAGTGGCTGGGTTCGTCTTCGAGCAAGAGCACATGGTTCTCGGCGGGGAAGATGCCGATGCCACGGCGATGGTTCGCGTCTTTGTCCTTGTTGTTGATCGGCAGCACCGGCACGGCGGAAGTCTTCGGATCGGGTGGCAAAAAAGCGCGGACATGCAGCATGGTGCCGAGCGGGATGTCTCGCAGATCTGCCGATGCGCCGTGATAACGGACCATGCCGTAGGGCAGCATGGCGAAAGGATGCGGATCGTTCATGCGAAACATGCCTGATCCCTGAACGCGGATGCTGCCGCGGCGGTTCGCGTGGTCCACGAAGACGAGTTCACCGCGGTAGGCGTGCGCTTTTCCCAACGGCGGGAACTTTCCCGCTTCGGGACGGAAGGGTTCGGCTGCGCCGGTTCTCTGTTCTTGGTGCTTCGTGCTTGGTTCTTCGTTGGCGGCGTTTGCATGAACGAAGACCGAACAAGCAAGCACTGCCAACCAAGGACAAACCAAGAACCAAGAACGACGAACTAAGAACGGAATCATATCGCAATGACCTTGTTGCTGTCTCCAAACTGATCGATCTCCACGCCCATGCGTTGGGCCATGAGAAGGAGGAGGTTGCTCATGTGGGCGTCGGTGTTGGCGGGGCGACTGCAGACGTGGTAGTGGGCGGTGGTGAGGGCTCCGTCGGGGCCCAAGGTGTAGCCTTGGAAGTCTTTGGCGGATTTGTTGAAGTCGAGGTGCGTGCCGTGCTTCAGGCCGAGGTCTGAGCCACCAGCGAGCACGAGAGGGAGGTTGGCATTGCCATGGCTGTGGCCGTAGGACATACCGCTGCCGAAGAGGGCCATGGTGGAGCCGAGGAGGGGCTTGCCGCTGAGGTCTTTGGTTTCTGAGAGGCGGGTGAGGAAGTAGCCGAACTGCTCGACGGCGAAGGTGTCGTAATTGGTGAGTTTTTCCATGTAGCCCGCATCGCCGCCATGGTGGCTGAGCTGGTGGCGGGACTCGGTGATGCCGATCTCAGGAATAGAGATGGCATCGCCCTCGCCGCCGAGGCTGAAGGTGGCCACGCGGGTCACATCCGTCTGAAAGGCGAGCACCATGAGGTCATAGACGGTGCGGAAGTAATCGCCGGCCATGGTGGCGGCGATGTCTCGGTTGGTGCGCTTGCGATCGGCGTCGGAGACAGCGGGCAGCGGTGTGTCGAGCCACGCATCGGCACGCCGAGTGCGGATCTCCGCTTCGCGCACGGAGGTGAGGTATTGCTCCATGCGGCCTTTGTCCTCGGAGCCCATCTTTTTCTCGAGCTGACGCACTTCAGCGAGGTTCGCGTCGAGCACGCTGCCTTTGCGGCGCAAGGCCCGACGTTGGACCAACTTGCCGCCTTTCGGTTCTTCAAAGAGGGAAGCGAAAATCTCGCTGCAACGACGCATCGCAGGCAACCGCACGCCATCGGCGGTCCAAGCGAGCGAATCCTGCGTGATTGCCACTTCCATCGAGGCATAACGCGTATGCGGCGCGGTGATCTCTGCCATTTTCTGGTCCACCGAGATGGTGTTCTTGTCCGAAGGCCCCAGCTTGCCGCCCGTGAGCCACACCGAGATGCAATTGTGATGATGACTCAGCGCTCCCGGATGATGCAAGCCACTGATCGGCGTGATGACTTCACGATGCTTCTCCAGCGGCTTCAACGAGCGGGAGAACTGGTAATTCTTTCCCTCAGTGGTGATCTGGTAGTTGAGCGAATGCACGCCGTTGGCGAGGTAGATGAAAGCGCTGCGCTTCGGTGCTGCAGTGGCTTTTTCTGCCGCGCGCAGTGGCACCATGCATTCAAGCATTGGCAGTGAGATGAAGCTGCCGAGTGCCTTGAGCGCGTGGCGGCGGTTGATGAGCCAGGATTGGGTTTGGATATTCATAAAATGGAGTGGTGGAGGATTGGAGCAGTGGAGTGATTGGCTTATCAGCGCTTTTGCATCAACTCCGAGAGAGCCACAGCACGCACGATGTCCTTGATTCGGTAGTCACTCTTCTTCGCTTCGGCTTGGATCGCGTTGAGGTCATCCTGGTCATCAAATGCCAACGCGCGGCGGAGGGCGTAGGTGCTGAGATGCTCTATAAAGGCGCGGGCGAGTTTGTCGCGGTCTTCGAGGAGGCGTTTTTTGAACTCGGTGGCGTCTTTGAAGGCTCGGCCATCTGGCATTTCTCCGGCGGGATTGACCAACGGGTCGGTGCCAACTCCTGCGGCGACTTTTTCATGCGTGCGCCATTGGCCGATGGCGTCGTAGTTATCCCAGGCGATGCCGAGCGGGTCGATCTTGGCGTGGCAGGCGGCGCAGTTGGCGTTGTTGCGGTGGGCTTCGAGTTTGTCGCGAAGCGTGGCCTTGGGGCTGGTCGCTGGATTGGGTTCGATGGCGGGCACGTTGGCCGGTGGTGGCGGGGGCGTTTTGCCGAGGATTACTTCGCTGAGCCAGACTCCGCGATGCACCGGACGATGACGCGTGCCGTCGGAGGTTAGACCGAGCACGGCGCCCATTGTGAGCATGCCGCTGCGGCGATATTCGGGCTTCAGTGATACACGCTGGAAGCCGCCTGCTTTGGGCTCTGGTAGGCCGTAGAAGTCACAAAGCCGCGCATTGGCCATGGTCCAGTCGGAATCGATGAAACCATCCACGGGTAGGTTTTTCGCGAACAGCTCGCGGAAATACTCGATGACCTCGCAGCGCATGCTTTCCTCCAACCAGGCGTCGTAGGCGGGGTAGAGCTTTTTGTCTGGAGGGAACATGCCCACGCGATGCAGTTGCAGCCACTGCCGTGCGAAGTCGTCGATGAAGCGGCTCGTTTTGCTATCAGCGAGCATGCGATCCACCTCTTGCTTCAAGCCCACGCCATTCAGCGTGCCGCCTTTGGCCGCGGCGAAGAGTGCGTCATCCGGCATCGAGCTCCAGAGGAAATACGAGAGCCGCGAAGCGAGTTCCGCGTCATTGAGATGTTCGCGGGCCACCGTGTCGCCCTCGACGAGATAGATGAAATGGCGTGAGGTCATCACACCCTGCAACGCCACGCGATAAGCGTCAGCCAGCTTCTCGCCCGCCTCGCGCTCGTTGCGGTAGGATTGCAAATACTGCTCCAGCTCCACGGTTTTCACCGGGCGACGCCAGGCACGCTCGGCGAAGCGTTGCAGATGTTCCGCAACCACCTCGGGCGTAGCGTCATCTGGTGGCACGAGGCCCACGCGACGTGATTTTTCCGCCTCCGACACCAGCGGACCTTCCCACTCGATCCAATCGAGCAGCACCGTGGAGAAGAGACCGTTGCCCTTGTCATCGAACATTTGTGGCGCGTTCGGATTGAGCAGAAGGGTCTCGCTGCTGTGCGTGAAAATGTAACCGCCCCTAGAGCCCACTGTGCTCCGGCCCAGTCTTGCCGAACCAGTTGGGTGACAGTGCATTTTGAGTGGTGCCAGGAAACAGCAGATAGCGCAGGGGCCGCTTGATGCCGAAGCGATCCAGCGCCTCCTGCTGCTCCTTTCCGCCGCCGTAACGGATCTCAGCCGCCGTCTTGCGTACCTTGCGCGTCTCCCCAGATGCTTCCGCGGGAAAAGCACGATCCTGCACCAACTCCGCCGCGCGGTAATAACGATCCACATGCGACGGCGACAGCGACAGCTCAGAGCCGATGCGCTCAAAGCCATGCCACAGCGTGTCCTCATTCAGCTCCCCTGGTTTCGCCGGATCATAGCGCACGCCGAGCAGGTCATAGACGGTGTTTTGATACTCCTTCCGGCTCAGCCGATAATGCGCCACCGCCGGCCGCGCCGCCATCCGCGCTGCCCGACCCTCTTTGATGCTCGAGTCCAGACTGGTCACAAACGCCGCGATCTCCTCCTGCGTCGGTTTCTTCTCCTGTTTCGGCGGCATCTCGCCCGAGTTCACCTGCTCGATCATCTCCGCCCAGAGATGCGTATCCGCCCCCAGCTTGAAATCACGCGAGAGCTGATCAATGCGCAAGTCGCCCTTCTCCTTTTCGGGGCCATGACAACTGATGCAGTGTTTCTCCAGGAAGGCATCAAACGGTTGCGCTGAGTGGCCGAGACTGGGGAGAACGATCAGAGTAGCGGCAATGAATGAGTAAAAGCAAAAGCGGAAAGTCATGTTCAGGTCGGAAGAATACGCTGCCGAACCGCCATTCTTAGCGTGTAGTTAACTAGAGCCTGTCCCACCAGCCGCAGTTTTCGTGATTCCACAGAGCTCGGTCGTTTTGGGTGACTTTTTGATGGCATGAGTAGCCTTTCGTGGCTCTGCTGAGGGTGCGTTTGCTCTCCGATGCCTCGCTTGATGCACTCTTT
>JAPLUM010000663.1 GCA_026397605.1 Verrucomicrobiota bacterium
ATACTGACAGAAAACGCTGCGAGTCGTCAATCCCACACTGAAAACTCGCATCGAGTTTCTTTTCGACTGTCCAGGTCGCACTCAGGCCGCCACCAAAGGCCGCCCCCAGACGAGTGCCTACCATTAGTTCAGGCATGTGAGATTGGAGTGCGTTTTTCATGTCCTGGCTGCGGGAGCGAATGCCTAAAATGAATAGGACCAAAGCGCCTATAGAGATCGCAGAGGCAAACGCGATGGCCAGACGACGATGGTCTCGGCTGAAACTGACGTTTATCTTGTTGTGCTGCTGATTGATCTCACGCATCCCACTCAGAAGCTTTCCCGTGAACTCTGTGAGCCGCTGCTCCGGCGTCTTTGTTGCATCAGACATAATAGTCCCTCCGACTTGGAGAAGTTGAGTCAAAGCCGAAGCTGAAAAGCGATTCCAAATACCTGGTGATAAGGAGATCGCCGAACGGTCGGTTCCGCGATCATAAGCCAAGAGAATACCATCATCAGGTCCACACCAAGCCTTCCGTAGATCACGGGAGTAATATCTTACGGTCTTCCCTGAGTCCAGAAAGGTGGAGGTCACTAGCCAGACACTATATCCCTGATCTTGGCGAAAATCAGCAAGCTGAGCTGCCAACTTTTGATGAGCTTCCCCAGTCAGCGCATGGGTATCATCCAGAATGCCATCTGCAGGTGCCGCCGGAAGTGCAGCCATGAGCGATCCTGCGCAGAACAGCGCTAAAATCACCTGTAGGCCATTAACGAAAGACATGAGAAATATTGCAACAACTTTGCCCATCTGACAAGGCGGTGCTTATCCTGAAGATCTCACATTAAGGGAACGAGAAAACCCTTTATTAGACTGACGCCTGTCTAGGGCCCTGTTCGACAATTAATTTGGCAATTTTTTCGGCAGCATCACGGGTAGCCATAGCATTGGCGGCTTTTTTCATAGAGGCAGATTTTTTTGCATCAAAAAGGATCTCTCTCACTGTATCCGCCAGCAGATCGGCATTGAGATCTTTTTCGGGCAAAAGCCGCGCTGCATTGGTGGCAGAAAAAATCTCGGCATTGCGAGTTTGATGATCTTCAGCAGCGGTGGGGTAGGGGACGAGTAGGCTGGGGACGCCAAAATAGGCAAGCTCAGACATGGATGAGGCACCACTGCGTGCGATGGCGAGGTCTGCCACACGATAGGCTAACTCCATGCGATGACAGAAGGCTGCGACATGTTGGGCCAGCAGCGGGTGTTTGGCATAGACATCTCTCACTTCCTCATAATCCGTCGGACCGGCGATGTGTAGGACTTGAATGCCCATTTTTTCAAACTGCTCCAGAGTCATGCCGACGACTCGATTGACGCCGCGTGCACCTTGGCTGCCGCCCATGATCAAAAGTGTCTTTTTGGTTTTATCGAGCTTAAAGAATGCATGCGCATCTTCGTCGCTCTTTTGTCTCATGGAATTGCGAACAGGGGTCCCGACAACACGAATATCTTCATGTTCCAAGAAGTGCGGCTTGCAGGCTTCTAGACCGCAAAGAACAATGTCGGCATAGCGGGCGTTGAGCTTGTTTGACTTTCCTGGGATGGCATTGCTCTCGTGGATCAGTGTGCGGCACTTTTCTTTACGCCCAGAATAAAGGGGGATGAAAGAGGTGAATCCTCCCATGCCGAGAACGACATCCACTTTTTTCTCCTGAATGATCTTCCGGCACTGCTTCATGCCTTTCCAGAGTCCCATCAGAAAGCCAACCATCTTAGGTGACCACGGTTTTGGCATGGCCAAAAAGGGCATTTTTTCAAAGTTTAAGTCCTCGTGCCCTGATGCAGCAATCGCATCGATCTTTTTTTCGCTTATGAGAATAGTGACGTCGTGACCTTGAGACTTTAGGACTTCAGCCACGGCGATGCCAGGAAACAGGTGCCCACCAGTGCCTCCACATGCGATAAGAACGTGGATGGGTTTTTTAGAATTGGATTTCACGGAAATTAGAGTTCTGGCGTCCAGCGGCGTTTTCTCCGGATCACAGGCAGTTGATCCCAGGATAAATGCACCCCTTGACGATGAATATTGATCAGGATCCCCACCGCCACCATGGCAGCCAACAAGCTCGAGCCTCCGTATGAAACGAAGGGGAGAGGAAGACCCTTATTCGGAAGCAGAGCAGTGGTCACGCCCATGTTCAAGAGCGCTTCTAAAGAAAGTAAAAAAGTCAGTCCAAAGCCCAGCAGCTTGCCAAATCGGCTCGGGGCATAGCTGCTTATGCACATTCCAGCGAAAAGCAGCACGATGAAAGCTGCGACGGTGGCTAAAACGCCCCACAATCCAAGCTCCTCACCAACCATGGGGAAAATGAAGTCGGTATGCGCTTCTGGCAGGTAGGAGAGTTTCATTCGCCCTTCACCCAACCCGCGACCATTCATCCCGCCAGAACCAAACGCTAACCAGGACACCCACTGCTGAAGACCAATACCGTCTTTGACTTTTTCAAGGTGCGTGATGGCCATGACACGCTCAAAGCGATTCGGAGCCAAGAATATCCCCATGACTAAAGCCGCCATGCCAGTCCCAAAGATGATGGCCAGATAACGAAAGCGAGTGCCTGCCACAAACATGATGCCGGCACCGACTAAAGCAGCAACGGTAGCATTTCCTAGATCCACTTCTCCACCAATCATGGCAACAATCAGTCCTAAAACAGCCCCAGGTAGGATGAGTCCATACTTCAGGGTGCGCTCCAGTGCCTCGTGGGTGGCAAACCAACCAGCCATGGCAATGATGAGGATAATCTTTGCAAACTCTGAAGGCTGCACACGAAAGGAACCAATGCCTATCCAACGGGATGCCCCATTCACTTTTGCTGCAATCAGAGGCTTGTATCCGGCTAATGCGGCTAGATGGGATTCATAACAGAGCAACAGTCCAAAAACAGCGAGACCAAAGAGATGCCAGCGCCAACGATACCAGAGATTAAAGTCGAGTAAGGCCGTCACAATGCAGGCTACAAACGCCACGCCCATCCAGAGGACTTGCTTCCAAACAGTCACGTACTCTTCACCGCCACCTTCTTTGGTGAAAAAGCTCGTGCTAGCCAGCATCGTGATGCCAAGACCCACGAGT
>JAPLUM010000817.1 GCA_026397605.1 Verrucomicrobiota bacterium
CATGAGTGTGCAGAATAAGAAACTGTTAGAAGCAATACACACGTTCCATGCAGACTGAGAACGATCCCGATTACCGTGACCACGATTTAGACTGGCCGTGGACGCTGTACTTTAATGGTGAGGCGGTTCCCCAGTGGGCCAACTGTTGGAATTTATGCGAACTTCCTGATAGCTCCTCAGAGCTGTTCGTTAAACACACTTGGATCGTGGATTACTCCGACTTTGTGCGTCTTTGCAACCGGATGGACTTGGCCCACACGATCGATAGTGAAGACCCAGTTATTTTCCGCATCCAGTCCCTTAGCCTGTTGGTTCTACTGCTCCGCCAAGAGGCCAACATTCGAGCAGCGCTCGCGCCTTGCGCAGCAGAGATGGGAACCACGGCTAACACAATTTTCGAGAGCATTCGAGAAGGCGTCGCAATGATGCACAGGCTTACCGTTCGCGACCATTTTGCATTCTGGACTGTGGGCTATGAGCAAGATCGGGTGGAGCTCATCGAGGCGATTCGCCAATCGCGTCCGAAGCCTTCTGAAAACTGTGTAGCTCCGCCACACATCCGCGAGCGCAACCAGCGCGCGGAGGAGCGTATTCATTCGCTGCGCTGTAAACTCCTCGATTTGCTTCGAGTAGGACACTACCCCAAAGACTTTCGTCGCTTCATTCATGAATTACCAACTCGCGTCTAACATGCCATGGGTAACTCCGACGATATTTTGATTGAGTGCTCACGCCACGGAACTGGCAGCTCGGCCATTGTATGCCAGCATCTTCTTCAGGAGAAGAATCGCTTCTTGGCTTTTATGGAGAACAGTTTAATTCCTGGCGACCGGCAAGCATGGTGCGGCGACTGTGAGGCGTTGTTTCTACAGGAGAAGGAGCTTACTGAGACATTCACGCAGTTTAACAATTTCGCAGTCGTCTGTGAGGAGTGCTACGACGAGATCAAGGCACGACACACTAAGCAAGACGCAGACTGAGGCTAACCCTCAAGTTAGCCTCGGGGACTACCCCATTTGCCCAAAACCCTTTCCTCCTTGACCCAGAGCCGCCCCCTCTCCTCAATGGCATCCTTCATAGTAACCTCACATCCTGTGGAATGAAGCCGCCCTTTCTCCAAATCAACCCCGTCACTTCACAACAAAGTGTGGATAAACAACGTTTAGACATCACATCATGCGTCATTTGAATCCATCGGTTCTGTTGAGTTTTGTTTGCGCGGCTCTCCTCGGGATTGGCGCAGTGATCCTGCCGGTCTGGATACTTTCGCAGCGAATTTACTCCGCACCGTTTTTCCCACTCATTCGCTCGGGAGTCGAAGGCATGTCATATCTCACGTTCATCTTTCTCTTTATCAGCGGGCTGTTACTCGGATTGCTGGGTAAGGGTCATCCGTTCCTTCTTGGACTCGCGACGTTGGTTTCGCTTCCGTTGTTGGCGATTGCAGAGATGGTAGTTTCACCGACTTCGCACAACTTGTGGCCGCTTGAATTCGCCATCTACGGCCTTATCAGCTTGAGCGCAGTTCTTGGAGCATTCATTGGCAGATATTTACAGAAGAGAGTCAGGAAGAGCGATGTTTAACCCCCAAGGCATACGATGAAAAGGATTTCAAAGACCTGTGAATCCTGCCAATCCTGTGAATCCTGTAGCAAAGGGTCATTTGCCCGAAATCCTTTCCCTCCTTGACCCAAAGCCGCCCCCTCGCCTCAATGCCATCCTTCATCGCAATCTCTCACCCTGTGAAATGAAGCTCCCGACACAGCTATTGGATTTCCCGTTCACGATCGAAAACCTCATGCGATTGCTTGTTGATGGAGGATCAGAGCCACGGAACTTCACACATTACCAGATCGCTGATTGGTGCTTGCGTATGTCTAACCAATTTCATGACGAGGACTGTGAAGATTCCTTTGAACACGGACTATCGATTGCGGCTGATGTAGAGTGCCAGTGGGATCTCTACCTCGCTAATACCTATTCCCTACACGAATTGAAAGATATCGATCCTGATTTGGTGTCCATTCCGCTTGAGTGGTTCGTTCAGTGGCGGGTAGAACTCACAAAGACAGCTAACAAGTCATGCGAGGCAACCGGCGACAATGTCTATAGTTGAATCGAAGCTTCATCCGCCTGTGCCTCCACATCTAACCTTCACCCAAGAAGTGCAGCGATCTCAAAGTCTTCTGAGACGGTTGATCTATCACTTGCATCGATAGCACTACCGTCATACTGCTTGCCTATCGATATGAACACGGTCACCGTTTCGCCTAAGTTCCAGATAGTCATCCCTCAAGCCATTCGTGACGCAATGCGGATCACGGTGGGTGAGAAGCTTCGTGTTATGATTTTTGCAGATCGACTCGAGTTTATCCCGGTGCGTTCAGTGAAGAAGATGAGAGGCTTCCTTCGCGGCATGGATTCTAAGATCGACCGCGAGGAGGATCGTCTGTGACATCACCGAATGTCGTGGATTCGTCAGGGTGGCTCGAATACTTCATAGACTCTGAGCGAGCACCACTTTTTGCTCCGGCCATAGAGGATACGTCGAACTTGATCGTGCCTATTATCACGCTTTACGAGGTGTTTAAGAAGGTTCTTCGAGAGAGGGGTGAACACGACGCACTCCAGATTGCAAGCGTCATGCAGACAGGGACGATTGTTGAGCTGAACGCACCGCTTGCTATGTCTGCTGCCCGGTTCCAACTCCCTCTGGCCGACAGTATCATCTACGCCACAGCTCAGCACTACCAGGCCACTCTATGGACGCAGGATGAGCATTTCGAGCATTTGACGGGCGTCCGCTACTTTCGCAAGTAATTCTCAACGAGGCTAAGAGGGCGAAGTCGTCTTCCAGGTCAATGGCAAGCTCCGCGACAAAGTCCGCGTCCCCATCGCCGCCAGCAAAAAAGAGATCGAAGCCCACGCCCTTGCCAGCACCCTCGTTCAAGAATTCATGGAGGGAAAACCCGCCAAGAAAGTCATCGTCGTGCCCGGCAAGCTGGTGAACATCGTCGTCTAAGCATGGAGCACAGGCGTCCCGCCTGTGTCTTCACAGCCGAGACGGCTGTGCCCCATAATCCAGCCCCCAACCCAGAGATCATGAGGAAAGCAGGAAGTCTGATTTTCTTACCGTCCTCATTTACCCGAAAGCCATTCCTCTCACAGATTCAGGCACCCGCAGAGTGTTGCGGGCTTTCTAGCCAGCATTCTCTGAACTCATTCACAGAATTTTTCAGACCTGTGAATCCTGCCAATCTTGTGAATCCTGTAGCAAAGGGTCATTGGCCCGAAACCCTTTCCCTCCTTGACCCATAGCCGCACCCTCGCCTCAATGGCGGCCTTCGTCGCAATTTCTCGTGCCGTGAAATGAAGCCCACGTTTCTCCAACTCAAGCCCGTTAAGCCACTAGGAAGTGTGGATTTACAACATTCGGCCAACTAGCAAAGCACCATCCATTCTATGCTCGCCCATGTCAGCCCATTCGTGATTTTCGGCTTCTGGTGTCTGTATCTCACAGTATTTGTATTCGCGGGTGTTTCGATGGCGACCTATCTACGACGAACTTTTCTCAGCAGTATCATGGCGTTTCTAGCCGTCGTCTCAGGAGTGATCATAGCATGGCTAGGTATAGAGGACGGCGCACTTCGACAGCACAACTGGTTCAGTGTAGTGACCTTTTTACCTGCCGCCTTTGCCGTGTTCGTGGCAGTGTTGCGCCCACACTCGCCAGTTGCGTCGGAGCCTTCGCCGCCACCACCACCAGACACTACGAGCGATGTTTGTGTATCAGGGCAGACAGTTATCGAAGTAAGCTATGACGAGTCACAGTTTCATAGGGCGATCATCACCCGAGACACTGCTGGCATTTATAGAGTTCGCACAGAAGTCTGGGATACGACTTATTGGGACGAGTTGCAGACAGCATTCTGGTGCCAGAGGCACCTTGGGACGTTCACGGACACTCTAGATTCAGCTCGGCTGCTGGCCAGCGAGCACCTATCCATTGCATGATGTTGAGTAGCCACCATTCACGAACAAGGCCGAACAAGACGCTCCATCCCAAAGGCTGGCAACGCTCCAATTTGAATTCGGGCTTCCATCCCCGCCGTGGATGAGATAAACGTTTGGAGCAACCAATGACACCAACACCGGCATATCTTGAGAATCATCAGGCAGTCACTGATTTCTATGGCTGTTGGCCATCATTTCATGATGCTGAGGTGCATTCTATTTCCATCAATCGGGACACGATATTATTTGATGACGTGGCAGATGTTTCATTGGAATTGGTTGTACACTGCTTTCAGATGACTCAAACCGTCAAAGACGATGGTTATCTCGATGTACTCAAACACTCACTGGTTCATTTTGAGTTTAAGGAAGTAGATCACGTTGCTCTCGCCCACTTCAATCATCAGAATGCGATTTATGAGCTAGGCTTTGAAGATTCGAATTCGGATCCTGCACGTTTTAAAGTTTCCATAGA
>JAPLUM010000786.1 GCA_026397605.1 Verrucomicrobiota bacterium
GTGGGAAAACTATGCACACGCTCGTGAATCGGCATCGGTTTGTCTCTAGGTGTGCCAGATAACACATTCGTGACCACAGGCTTGGCAGGCGACGTCATCAAACTCAAAGGCAGCGCCACCGCAGGCAGACTACTCGTGGTCGCTGCTACAGCTGCTGGGATCTGAGCGGGCATGCTCTGGGATTGATTCACCTGCACCGGAAGGCGGTCACTCACGATCACCAGACCACCCACGACTGCCACCACAGCCAGCCCTTTAATGAGCCCTGAAATAGAGACCACACCCCCCGAGACTCCGGTGGCCGCACCGATACCGCTCATGCTCAGTTTCCCCAAAGTCGCCATCAATGTCGCTGGAACTGCCATGACGCTATTGGAAGTCAAAAGTACCGCCAAGCCGAAACCACAAAGCACACCACGAGATTTAAGCTGGCAGCGCAGGGTTGAGATCCCCTCCTCCAAGAGCCGAGAGACGCTAGACTGACTCACACCAAGCTGTCCCGCGATGTCACGCTGTGAGCGTCCCTGCATGAAGTGCATGATGAGCGGCGTGCGCAGATCATCCGCCATTTCATTGATAGACTCATCAAGCACCACTTCCAATTCTGCCCAAGTCGCCTCCTGCTCAGCCTGCCCACTCCCAGCAGCTTCGATAGCAGCCTGCTCCTCAATACGGCGCCTCGTTGCATCATCCCGCACAGCATTGCAGGCACGACGCCAAGCTACCCGGTGCAGCCAAGCCGCCACAGACTGCGTGATGTTTTGGGATTGCCGTGCGAGCTGGAAAAACGTCTCCTGCGCCACATCTTCTGCCCGGGCCTGATCCCCCGTGATCCGAATTGCCGTGGCAAAGACCATGCCCGCATGAGCCGCGACCAAATCGCGAAAAGCCGAAGCATCACCATGCGCATGGTAACGGGAAAGCAATTGAAGGTCAGTATGCATCGTGGATTTGAATGGTCTCTATTAAAGACACGAAAGCCATTCAATTGATGCACACTTTTTCAGCGAACCTCCAAACACTGGCGCGAAAATGACGATTCATTCTCGTGCAGCAAGACCGCCGAAGGGAACGGATCAGATTTCGACATTCATCACTTCTTCCCCTTCGTCGCCGCTGCTGTGAACCAATCGCCACCGCCGCCTCCGAAGGGATTACCCATGCCGCCGCCTGCGGGGCGACTGCGATCTGCGCCGCCGCCACCGCCAAAGCTGCGATTGCCACCCCCCTGACCACTGCCGCCCGCAGGTGCGCCAGATGGACGTGGGCCACCAGCACCTACTTTTTTCTCGAAATCAGGCTTCGCTTTCATGCTCAGGGCGATACGCTTCCGGGGAATGTCCACTTCGGTCACGGTGACCATGACTTTTTGGGCCACTTTCACCACCTCGGCGGCATCTTTGACAAAGGTGTCACTCAGCTGACTGACGTGCACGAGCCCGTCCTGATGCACGCCGATGTCCACAAAGGCACCAAACGCTGTCACGTTGGTGACGATCCCTGGCAGCTTCATGCCAACTGTGAGATCCTTCATGTCGTTCACACCTTCAGCAAAGTTGAAGACTTCAAACTGCTTACGCGGATCGCGACCGGGCTTGGCCAGCTCATTCGTGATGTCTTGTAGCGTCGGCAGCCCGACATCGGCACTGACATACTTTTTCAGATCCAGCTTCTGGCGCAACTCCGGGCGCTGCATCAAATCGGGCACGGTGCAGCCCAATTCGGAAGCCATCTTTTCCACCAGCGGATAGCGCTCAGGATGAACGGAGCTGGCATCCAGCGGATGCTCGGCACCACGAATGCGCAAGAATCCAGCAGCCTGCTCAAAGGCTTTGTCGCCTAGACGCGGCACTTTTAATAAGTCTTTGCGCGTCTTGAAGGGGCCGTTCTCATTGCGATAGGCGACGATGTTTGCCGCATGGGTGCTATTCAGGCCTGACACATAGCTCAGCAGTTGCTTGCTGGCGGTATTGACCTCAACACCGACTCCGTTCACGGCACTGATGACCACATTATCCAGGCTGCTCTTCAGCTGGTTCTGATCCACATCATGCTGGTATTGACCGACTCCGATGGACTTTGGGTCCAGCTTCACCAGCTCTGCCAGAGGGTCCATGAGACGGCGACCGATGGAAACTGCTCCACGGACGGTAATGTCATGATTCGGGAACTCCTCACGAGCGACCTCACTGGCACTGTAAATGGATGCACCACTCTCATTGACCATGAGCACGAGGATGCTTTTTGGAATACCGATCTTATTGATGAACGCTTCCGTCTCGCGGCTAGCTGTGCCGTTACCAATGGCGATGGCTTCGATCTTGTAGCGCTCGATCAAGTTCATGACCAGCGTCTT
>JAPLUM010000214.1 GCA_026397605.1 Verrucomicrobiota bacterium
AGAGCGCAGCCATTTTGGCAACGGCGTGCGGGTCATGCGTTATCTCGGTCCCAAGGAAAGCACCAGCGCCCAGACCAGCTACGAGTTCGCCGCCAAAGACCACCTCGGCAGTGACACCGCCACCTTTGACGGCCAAGGCCAACTGCGCCAACAACGCGGCCACCTGAAGCCAGGCGAAGTCCAAAAAACCGAGCGCCAAAGTTACGACGCCTGGGGTGCCCGAAGAGACGGTGACACCTGGGCACCTGCCTCAGGCCAGCTGAATAAACTCAGCGCCACCGAGGCCACCATGACCTCCCCCAGCCAGTCAGGCGGCCAGCCCTCCGGCTCCCCGCCCGAGCGAGTCGGCAGCAATCTCCCCCGAGGCTACACCGGCCACGAAATGCTCGACGACGTGGGCCTCGTCCACATGAACGGCCGCCTCTACGACAGCGCCCTGGGCCGCATGTGCGCCGCTGACCCTTACGTGCAGTCCAGTGAAGCGATTCAGAATTACAATCGCTACAGCTACGTCATGAACAACCCCATGAACGCCACCGACCCCAGCGGTCTGAGCTGGCTGAGCAAATGGTGGAAAGTCATCGTCGCCGTGATCATTGCCATCATCATTGCGATTGTGGCGGCTTATTTGATGGGAGCTTTGCTGAATGTGCTTGGTTTTGGCGGTGGAGCAGCAGCAGGAACAGCAGGCGGTGGTACAATTGCTGCGGGTGCGACTGCCGCCGCCGGAGGGGCTACAAGTGCCGTAAGCACGGCTATTTTTGCTGTTGGTGTTGGAGTGCAAGCAGGAATGACGGCCTACTCAATGACAAAAGGAGGGGCCAGCTTTGGGCAAATATTAAAAGCAGTGGCCATCGGCGCGGCAGTTGCCGGGGTTACAGCTGCGATCAGTCAGGGTGTCTTGCATGGCCTGGGGGATCACGTGAAAAGTTACGGCTCATCTGTAGCGAATGCGGCAGCTGAAAAAGCAGCAACCGAAACCGGAGCAGCCATCACTGGCCAGATGGTTGCGGAACGTGTTGTCGGCACCATTGTTCACGGAGCAGCGCATGGCGTTGTCGGTGGAGCAGCGGCTGCCGCTCAAGGAGGCAGCTTCAAGAGCGGATTCATCTCTGCCGTCGTCAGTTTCGGCGTCGATGTCATCGGCATGCAAACTCTAGGCAGCAGCCTCTACGACATGAGTAACAGAAGTGTAATGGCCGTCGCCGGACGCACCGCTGTAGCAGCAATTTCCGGCGGCATGGCCAGCGTCGCGACCGGAGGGAAGTTCACACAAGCTGCCTTTACAGCTGGGTTTATGCACTTGTTTAATCAGGAGGGAGTTGGTGCAATATCTGCTTGGCGTGATAATGTGCTTAGTGCAGCCACGGCCCTAATGGGATCAGAGCAATATCCAAACACTTCATTCTCATTGGAAGCCGAGTACGGACGCTCAGGCTATACGGTATGGGAGACAGATAAAAACAAGTGTAATTGCTATGTGTATTATTCTCTGATTGATGCTGATTTAAAACCGCTGATGATGAGAGATGGAAAATGGGCACCACCACAGGCAGGTGATTATGCAAATTCAAACGCGAAAATTTATGCTTTTGCGAAAGGTTCTGGAAAAGGGCAACTCGTTGGAGAATGGGTTGTTACCAGAACGCCAATGAGAGGCGATATAGTAGCAATAAAGATAGATGGTGGCGGTTCACGCTTCAGTGGTCATGTGGGCATTTTATATGATTTCTGGTCAGATGGGTCGCCGATGGTTGCGGCAGCTCACGGGAGGGGTTCTTACGTTACTCCTAGTGATGGAATAAACCAAGCAGAGATCAATAAGAGAGTATACCGTTCATTTGTGAAAAAATAATTGATATGAAACTAATATTTTGCGCGATGATTAGTGTATGTTTTTTAAGTTTATCGTCTGCTAGCGATAAGGGTTGGGCGGCCAATTCAAAATTATGTATCAGCGTGCTAGATGTAGCAGAGGTGGAATTGATTGAAGACATGGGTTTGATAAATGTGCAGCTTGTTATGTCAGCTTCAGCAAGTTCAGAAATACAAAAATTCCACATTGGTAATCTAAACACTAATCACGAAATAATAATTAAAAGTGATCACAGAATTTGGTATTCTCAAAACTTTAATGGATACGTGGTTCCTCCAAAGTCTAAAATTATAAGTCATCCTAAAATAGACCTTCAAAAATTTCAGGAAATGCGCGTTTTATACGGTATTAAAGTTAAAACGGAAAAAGAAGGTTTGGATCTAATTTCAGAAATGAAAAAGTTTTTTGTAGCTGCAAAATTTGTCATAAAAATAAAGAGATTATAGTCGCATAAACAGTAGCAACCCAGAGAAAGAATGAACCCACAAGCCAACCAATGGCATTGGCTGTGCCAACCCACTCAAAAATAAAATCAAGATACGGTTACTCCTGCGTCGTGCTTCGCAACTCGGTCCCGAACACTTCTATGTTGAAGCAGCGCTGCAAAATTCGCGAAGCCAGTGTTTATTGAATCCATCCGGCTCACTGTCTGGCAAGACTGATTTCTTGTCTGCATGATCTGTTTTCTTGATCCAAATTGAGCTCAACTCAGCTTTACGACCTGATGCGCCGTGTGAGGTGGCAGTCTTGTGCTCTTAAACACTGAGTCAGAAGATTGACACCGCGAGAGATTAGAAGGCCGCAGAGATGAACCTCTCCTCATCTCTGCGGTTTTCTTACCTCTTGCGGTGTGAAATTCTTGGTTTGGGCACGGCCAAAGTCACCACCCGTGCGGATCGTGACCTTTGGTTAGGATCGCCTCAATCACCTCAAATTGTCTGCTTAAAATGGGAATGGCTGACTGCCGATTTGCATCCGTCATTGATTCCACAAGGCTTTTCGCCTCTCGGGCAGTGTTACCCAAGACACAGCCGCGTTGAGTCATTGAAGCCCTGTGAAACCAAGCCCTGGCGCAACTCAACGATCTTCCATTCTCGTTTTAAGGTTCAAGCTGAGAAACTTTGATTTCGAATCCAAAATTCACCTGATCTTATAAGGACAGGCGGAAAAGAAGGTGCACTTTAGCGAGTCATTTAGATTCTTCCTTCCTATGAAACTGATTCGCGATCTTCTGGTGCTCGGCTCGGGTATTCTATCCGCTTTGTATTTGCTCAACATGGGCTTTGGCCTGGTGGAGATCATCCCTGATAACGTGCCGATTTTTGGCAATCTGGATGAGGCGACAGCCATGGCTCTACTGATCAACTGCTTGGCCTACTTTGGCGTGAACGTGGGACATCTGCTGCGCCGTAAAACAGATCCAGAAAAGACGGCCCCCAAGACCCATGAGAGACAAGATGAGGTGGACCCCGAAATTCGGGCCAGTAGTGAAGTTATGCGATTATAGTGGTTACAG
>JAPLUM010000795.1 GCA_026397605.1 Verrucomicrobiota bacterium
GCGCTGTTACCTGGACTTCATCGACACGGGATGGACGCCTGTTCTGGAACGGCGGCTGTTTTTTTCACGCCAGGCGCTGCATTCTCACCGGCTAGAGGTCAGCACGCCGGATTTTTCACAAGCTTGGGGTTGCCCACTGCCTGCGGAGATGGCGGCGTGGCTAGATGGGGCGCTTTAAACTTCTGCTCTTGCCCTCTAGGGGGTTCTCCGGCATAAAAAGTGGGACATGCTTATGCATGGCTGAATGAGAGTCCTTATCGTCGTCGAAAACCTACCTGTGCCGCTGGATCGTCGTGTCTGGCAGGAGGCCTGCGCCCTGCGTGATGCGAGGCATGAGGTGACGGTGATCTGCCCGCAGATGCGGGGTTTCACTCAGGCGGAGGAAGTGCTGGAAGGCATTCAGATCTTTCGCCATTGGATTAGTGGTGAGGCGGGTGGCAAAGGTGGTTATTTCCTGGAGTATGTGACCGCGCTCTGGGGTGAGTTGCATTGCGCCTTGAAGGCCTGGCGACGAACGGGCTTTGACGTCATCCACCTTTGTAATCCGCCCGATCTATTGTTCCTAGTTGCGCTGCCTTTCAAACTGCTGGCTGGAGTGCGGCTCATCTATGACGTGCATGATCTATGGCCGGAAATGTTCGAGGCCAAGTTTGGCAAACGCGGCCTGCTTTACTGGGCGGTCCGTTTAGCCGAGTGCTGCACTTTGAAGCTGGCAGATGTGGTAATGGCCACGAATCAAAGCGTCCTGCAAGCCGTAAAAAAACGTGGCCAGAAGTGTGATGACGAGGTCTTCATCGTGCGCACCGCCCCGAATCAATTGCCGACTACGGTGCCAGCAGATCCTGCTTTAAAAAAGGGTAAGAACTACCTCGTGGGCTACATCGGCGTGATGGGAAATGCCGATGGCGTGGATTATTTGATTCAGGCAGTAGAGCACATTGTCAAAGTGCGTGGCAGGCAGGATGTGCAGTTTCTACTCATGGGCAGTGGGCCGGAATACGAGGAACTGCTGCGCCTGAGGGAGCAGCTAGGCATGACTGACTGCATCGACATGCCTGGCCGAGTCACCAACGAGTTTCTCTTCACTGGCCTTCAGACGATGGATCTCGGCGTGGCCTGTGATCCGATCAATGCCTACAATGATCACTGCACGATGAACAAGACGCTGGAGTACATGGCATTCTCTAAAGCGCAGGTCATGTTTGGCACAAAGGAAGGCCGCTTCTCTGCCGGTGACGCGGCTCACTACGTCATGGAAAACAGTGCAGCTCTGCTAGGCGATGCCATGTTGACTCTGCTCGACGACGCTCCACGCCGCCAGCGCATGGGAGAAATAGGCTATCAGCGCCTGCATCATGAGTTGAGCTGGAGTCAAAGTGTGACCGAGCTGCTGAAGGCTTATGATAGGGCCATGATCTGAACAAGTCTTGAAAAAGGCGTTCACTTACGGCAAACAGTCGTCTAGATTCAAAACGGCCATGCTTCTGATCATCGACAACTACGACTCCTTTACCTACAACCTCGTCCAATACTTTGGCGAGATGGGCGCGCAGATGGAGATCCACCGGAATGACCAGATCACTCTGGAAGAGATTGCCAAAAAGCGGCCGGATCACATCTGTGTCTCTCCCGGCCCCTGCACGCCGAAGGAGGCCGGTATCAGCTGTGATGTCATCCGCACCTTTGGCCAAAGCATCCCGATTCTCGGTGTCTGCCTGGGCCACCAAAGTATCGGCCATGTTTTTGGTGGCGATGTCGTGCGCGCGGGCAGGCTCATGCACGGCAAGGTCTCAAAAATCCGTCATACCGGCCAATCCGTTTTCAAAGGCATGCCGGAGCCTTTCACCGCGACTCGTTATCACTCGCTGTTAGTGAAGCGGGACACCTTTCCAGACTGTCTAGAGATCACGGCTGTCTGTGACGATGACGAATCTGAGATCATGGGCCTCCGTCACAAAGAACTCCCCATCCACGGAGTCCAATTCCACCCCGAATCCATCCTGACTCAAGAAGGCAAGAAGCTCCTGAAAAACTTTCTGGAAATGTAGCCGGGGAAAGTCGGTTTACGATTGTTTACGATGGTTGACCGTTGTTTACAGTTGTTTCGGAAACTATCGTCAACCATCGTCATCTACTGTAAACCAACGTAAACAGCGCCCCAGAAATGACCTACTTCCTCACCTTCCTAGCCGGTTTCATCGTGGGCGTGGCGACTTGGTTGATCTGGGTGGGACTACGTTTTGCGGCGGATTTAAAGGCGGCTCGCGAGGCGGTGGCGCATTACCATGATGGTGGGGACAACCCCAAGGACATAGCGGCCAACAAAGTCGTGGAGGAATGTAAAAACCGGCTGCGCTGGCAAAAACGTCTGAATCCAGAATGGTTGCCACCGCTGGTGGAGGAGGTGCCAAAACTGGTACGCGAAATTGCTGCGGTGTATCACCCAGAGCACCCAGAGCCATTGCTGGCTCCAGGCCTGGGTCAGTTCTCGCGCGCGGTGCATTTGACTGCACTGGATGTGGCTGACTTCCTGCAAACGCGCAGCATCGGTCGGCTCGTGGATGTCAGTGCCAGCACCGCGCTCAAGACCTGGGAAATGACTCATAAAATCGCCACCCATGAGACGATGCAATCCATGGGGAAATGGTACAAGCGCCTGCTGCCTGTGTGGCAGGTGCTGAAGTTCAAATCGCCTGTGACCTGGGCCAGTGTAGCCGTCTCAAATGTGGCCGCACGGACACTCCAGCCAGCCATTGTCGACATCATCGCAAAGCGCGCCATCGACCTCTACGCCGGTGACTCACGCACAAAAGGCCCCACCGGTCCGCTGCCCCTACCACTGCCAGCGCCGAGTGAGTGATTCGACTTGCCGGTGCATTTTCCTTGGCAATTGACTCTGCTTTGGTTAGGACTGGCGGTTCTTTCCATTTAACTCCAACAAACTACCCATCCTATGTCCCACGTCACCACCAACGGAATCCAAATGTTTTATGAAGAACGCGGCAGCGGCGAACCGCTGATCTGCATCATGGGCGTCACCGCGCCTGGCGGCGTCTGGGATGCCCACGCGGCTGAGTGGTCGAAGCATTTCCGCTGCATCCTCGGTGACAACCGTGGTGTCGGACTCACCGACAAGCCTGAAGGCCCCTACACCACTGCCATGATGGCGGATGATTATGCCGGCCTCATGGATCAGCTCGGCATCAAGCAGGCACGTGTCGTCGGTTGCTCACTAGGCAGCGTCGTGGCCCAGCAATTGGCCCTGCGCCACCCTGAGAAAGTGAAAAGCATGATCCTCATGTGCACATGGGCGCGTCAGGACCGCTTTGGCCTCTACACTTGGCAGCACCTCATGAAGTGTAAGTCCACCATGCGGCCAGAAGACTTCATGCATTACGTGCAGATGTTGATCTTTACCAAGCCATGGTTTGATAACGATGACTGCTGGAGCAATATGCAGGGAGGCCTCAAAGAAGCCGCCACCAATCCTGCCCCGCAGCCCGTGCATGCCATGGAAGCCCAAAGCGCCGCAGCCATGACCCATAACACCATTAGCGAGCTGAAAAACGTGAAATGTCCAACTCTCGTGATCGGTGGTAAGAACGACACCTTTACCCCACGCTGGATGGGTGAAGAAGTCGCCGCCGCCATTCCTGGAGCCGACTTGCATCTCTACGATGATGCCGGTCACGCCTTCCACTGGGAACAGCTAACCGACTTCAATCCTCGCTCGACCGAGTGGCTGTTGAAGCATTAAAACGGAAGCCTCTAAATAAAAACGGCGTGGAGTGATCCACGCCGTTTTCGTTTTTAAATATCAGTCGGTGGTAGATTATTCCACGCCCTTCCAGGCTCCGAAGCTGGCACCAGACTCGATCCACTTTTTGATCAGGGCTTGGTCAGCAGCGCTTACGCGGTCGCCTTTGCCTTCTGGAGGCATAGCCATTTCGTCGCTCTCAGGCAGAGACATCGTCTTCAGCAACCAGCTAGCATCTGGCTTGCCTGCCACGACGTTTTCATCTGGATACTCTTTGCCGCCTTTGGTGATGGTGGCAGCGCTGTCGAGGCGGAGACCACCCTTTGGCTTCTTGATCTTACCATTGTCTTCGTGCTCTTTTTCATGACACTTGAAGCAGCTGGTTTTCAGGATAGGCAGGATCTGCTTTTCGAAATCAATGGCAGCGTCCTGAGCGGAAACGGTGCTGATGGAGAAAGCAGCGGCAATGGCGGCGAGGGTGATCTGGGTTTTCATTGGGTAGGTGGAATATGTTGTTCTCTGCGCATGAATTGGTCAAGCCCGAGGAAGCTCCATTTCAAAAATCAATCCGTGTGGCTCCCGATTCCTCACGATGATGGTTCCGCCACAGGTATCTAAGCAGGTTTTCACAATGGCTAGACCAAGCCCCGTGCCACCCGTCTGCCGATCTCGACTGGTATCCACTCGATAAAAAGGATCAAATAAACGCGGCAGACTATCCGCAGGCACGCCTGGCCCATGATCGGCAATGGTCAGTGACACAAGATCTCCACGGCGTGTGGCAGTGACTTCGATATTACTTTCTGGCGCATGAAGCCGAGCATTGCGGAGGATATTGCTGACGGCACGGCGGAGTAAATCTGGCACGGCCTTCACCATGAGATCTCTCGGAAGATTGAGTCTCAGGCATTGCGCAGGAATGGCCTCCATACCCACCACCTCATCCACAAGAGCCAAT
>JAPLUM010000472.1 GCA_026397605.1 Verrucomicrobiota bacterium
CCAGCGCCCATGGGTCATCGCTTGATTAGGATTTTCGGCGCAGACGAGCTAGAAGGAACCCAAGCACGACACCACAGAGGGAAGCCACGCTGCCCACTAACCAACTTTGAGCCTGCGTAAGCGCAGCAACGATGGGGTTCTCAATGGGATTGAGTGAGACATGCAGACGCTCTGCTTTCCAGGTGCCTTCCAGCTTTCTCAGCACAGCAGTCCAGCGTGTGGTGTAGGAAAAGCTGCTGCCATTACCTAGTTTCACCATTTCATCTGCCGTGCCATGAGCGAGGGCGATGTCGCCAAAAAATTGCGTATCATCCGGCATTAGCTTCACTGTGTAGCTACTGCCTTCACCCAGACGCTTTTTGATATCATCAAAGAAGGCCTGCATGGCATCGAGACTTTTCAGTTCATCACCTGTCATGAAGACGGCGCTCACGGTGGTTGTAAGCGAGCCAGCGAGTGACCGTAGATCGCCTGTATTGATAGCCTTTTCATAGCTAGCTCCTAACTCACGCAGTGCCTGTTTATCGGCTTCTAGACTATCTGATTGCGCAATGAGGGCAGTGTGACTCAAGGAGACCAGTGCAAGGAGTGTGAGTGTGGTTTTCATGGACGACGGTGTTTGTTCAATAGATGAATCGTGAGTGCCAGTACAAGTCCCGCGATGAGATCCTGCCAGACATGTTGACGGGTCAGAAGGGTGGAGACAAGCATGAATCCAAGCCAAATGAAAAGTGCAGGTCGAGCACGGGGCCAAGCAGCACCCAAATGAAGCACCCCGAGTAATCCCATGGCCGCGTGCATGGATGGGAAGGCATTGCCCGGACCATCGACTCTGACAATGAGCCACTCATAGAACCACGGAGCATCATCGGGCCGGATCACGTGCGTCGGCCAAATCCAGAAAACCACGGCAGCCATAGCAAAGGCTAGACTCACCTCACGCACGTAATGCAAACTTGCACGGGCACTCGGCACACACCAAATGGCGGCTGTATGCAAAAGAAAAACGCTCTGATAGATGACCGACCAGCCAGGATAAAAAGGCAGGAAACTGGACGCCATCGCTGTCGGCTCCCGAACGGGCCAAACCTGCGGCGGGAAGTAACAGAGCATGATCCAAAGACTGATTCCGAGATGCAAAGCCAGCTTCTTACAAGCCCCTGCCCTCAGATTTTTCCAAAGCTGAGTCGTCATCATGTGGACTCTGGTTTCGTACGCTTATCTCCACGCCAGCGGTTAAACGGTGGCACGATGGCACAGGCCCGCACCTCTGCATCTGGCTCAATGATCACTCCTGGGCCGATCATGGCATAAGTGCCAACTAAAGCACGGTCCCCGATCTGCACTGCGGCAACTTGCAGCGTCATCATTCCAGAATCACCGCGCACCACCAGATGACTTCCAATCTGACAGCCACCCCCAATCACCACATCATCTCCCACGATTAGCAAAGGCCTGTCCACAATGCGGGTATGAGGTCCCCAGAAAGTCAGGCGTCCGATCTTGGCCCCCCAGAGCCGCATCCAAAATGAGTAAAGTCCCGGCACCAGTCGCAGTAATTCCTCCAGCATCGGCAGACGATTAAAAATCATCTGTGCCTGTGCATTCAACCACCAAGTGACAAAGCCAGGATCAGACGCAGAGATCGTTCCAGCTGGTAGCCTGCGGAGCAGCATCCAACAGCGTGTCAGTAAAGGTGGTAATAGATACAACAGCAGGACTGCACCGATCACCGTGACACGCCATGCAAGCCAAACGCAGAACGCAGTATGAATGACGGGCAGCGCATTCGTAGCCAGCATGATGAGTCGGACTCTCACAGGCCATGCGGCGGTATCAGCGGATGATTTTCCCGGCATGGCGGTTTTCGATTCGTTCATGGGTTAAGCGCGGCCCCCTCCACATTCGGAGGTAAGAGGGCAAGAGATGCGGGCGCCTAGACTGTGGACCTTCATCGAGCTGCGGAAGATAAATCCACGAGACCGTCGGATGACGATGATGGCGCAAATGCCAGTTGTGATTCAACCACAGCGCATCTAGCCAGCGCCAAGTGCGTAGGTTCTTAGCGCCATTCATGACATCACGCTCTGTGCCAAAGTGGTGCACGTATTGCATCGCAGACCAAATTACACCGAAGCCTGCAAGTGTAGCAAACCAGTGCATGATTGGAATCTGCCATAACCAGATAAGCCCACCGTGAAGTAAAATAGCCGAGATGGCCTCGATCCTCACCAAAGGCATCCATCGTGGATTTAACGACTCCATGAGCGCAACGCTGGATCGGTCAAACTTCACCGAGTTCGGCCTCAAGATCCTTGGGGCCAGCGCCGCTAAGACGTTGCTGAACACAATGACCAGCCAAAACAGTCCGGTAAGTATCCCGTAAAGTTGCAGATACTTCCAGACGCGACTTTCCCCGTCGAAGTAGAAATCAAAAGCTTCATCATCCGAGCGATTGCGCATGTGATGGCCGATATGTCCCTGGCGAATCAAATGAAACGGGGCAGGAAAGAAGAGAGCCAGCACCACACCCGTCAGATCGTTAACACCGCGATCTGGGTGCAGCAGCCCATGCTCAGCCTCGTGCAGCATGGCGTAGGCCGAGTTCATCACCAATCCGTAACCAAGCGCCACGGCTAGCAGCCACCAGCCCTCTACCGAGGCCGAAAGCCATAGCAGACCAAGCAGCACGATCATCTGTGACAAAGCGATCACCAAATTTAACCGAGCGGGTATGGGATGAGAGTCTGTCATATCAATCTGACAGAAACGCCTCCATGAACTTCAACTCAGGCCAGTTAGATGCAAGTGCGGCGGTTTTTGGCAAGGCCACGCGCGGATAAAGGGATTTCATGTATCGTGGATTGAACTCAAGTTGCTGCCATTCAGTCAACATCGTTGTTCGCTTTAGCTCAAGCTCAGGATGTAGACTCAACCATTCCAGCAGGACGCGTTTCCCCGAGCGTTTTGGGAACAGAAAGAATTCACTCAGCAGCCACTCCAGCAGCCAGGCATTGACCTGCCGCAGCCATGCAGGTGTCGTGGGCCATAGCCACTCTAGGAAAAGTAGATCACGCCGAATGTGCCCAGGCTCATCCGCGAGATGCTTACGCTGCACGGCCAAGAAGCGAGGATCCATCTCATCAGCATGGCGTACATAGCAGCGCCCAAAATGCAAGGCACGCTCTTCGGCCATCAATTGCAGCCACAAAAGGGCAGGCAGCCACGAGACGTTTGCGCTGAGCTTTGACGTAAGCGTTTGCTGAAGCTGACTCGCGGCGAGCAGATGAAAGTCACTCTTTGCATAGGCCTGAGGATCAATCTCGCGCAGCAGTTCGCGAAACCAGGCGCTATGCTGATCCTCCTCGGCGATGAAGTCCTGCGCTTCGCATCGGAGATCTGCGCTCGGGGCATGTCTCGCCAGCCATTGAAGCCCCTGCTTGCCAAGAAACTGCTCGAAGAAGATGGTCTGCTCCAGAAAGTAGAGTCCGTGTAGGCGATTGTAGCTCACGCGCTGCTCATTCGTGAGTGAGGCGTAGCTAGGAGTGAAGAACAGCGGCGTCAGTTCCTCTGGAACATACAGCAATGCTTTCATGATGTGCGATACCTCCACCAGCGCACCCAAAGTCCGCCGAGTGAGGCTGCGCAATGCTCGCGAGGCACTCGGAGATGCACTTCATGATACTTGGGCAAGAGACTCCAGTGCAGGCTCGGCCGCTCATGATGCGCTGAGTGGTAGCCGTTATTCAGAAACAGCCAATTTGTAAACCTGCCGATTACATTATGACTGTGCTCATTCGTTGGGTCACAGCCATCATGCTGCGGCAGGTTCACAGCTATCAAGAACCACTGCGCTGCCAGCCAAGGCGGTACGAAGGTCAGCAAAAACTGACGCGCGTCCAAAGCAAGTCCCGTGAGGATAAAGAGCCAGAGTAGCAGCCTTTCCTGCCGCTGTGCCAGCCACAAGGCAGGACGTCGTTTGGCATCCAGATCATGGGCATTCCACCTCCACGTTTCACGGATGACGAGCGGCACGTAGCTGAACAGCGCCTGCCAGGCAGGCATCTGCTGCACGAGTGACACTCTAACAAAATCATCTGGCGACTGATTGCGCCCATGATGCCTCACTTGATGAGGGATGCGGATACTCGTCGTCGAAGTTCCTGTCAGCAAAGTGAGCCAGAGATCGAGCGCGCGATTCATGAATCGGCTGCGAAAGGTGGCGCAGTGAGTATGGTTGTGTTTTGCCACACAGGCGGTAAGGCAGAGAACCATGAGCGGCAGCGTCAGAAAATGGATTTCACTTATGTAGTACCAGGCAAACAAGACGGTGAGCACAGCCAGCAAGCCAAGAGTGCGCCAATCGGCAGCATAGCGTGGGAGCAGTGAATGGAGTCTGTCATGCTTCATAGCCAATAACCTTCTACCTGGGGATGACGTAACGCATTTAATGAGGTTTGTCCTGGCCATGCAACCTGATAAAGCCTGCCGCTCGATCTTACTGCGAACGCTGATCTTTGCAGGCTCAGCATTGGGGCAGATTCATGCTGAGTCAGCAGCAAGGCATGAGCACCGTGTTGTGTGGCTTTTCGGCGTAGTCGGTGCAGTAGTAGTTTTGCGGTTGCGGTATCACGAGCTGCTAGATGAGCGACAAAAAGAGTTCTGAAGATTTGTCCCGCATTTGGAAGACCACGATAGCCGATGAGTTGAAGCATTCTGCTGACCAGGCTCAAGCTTCGGCCATAGCCATGCACTCGTATTTGCTGATGGCTGCTCCGATCAGCTAGTGCTGCCACGCCGATTACTTTGCCTTTATGCATGAGTACACACAGGTCTGCCATCTCAGCCAGCAGAGATGGCGTCATCACGGCAGACAGATCTCGCTTTTGTGCATTCAAGTAGGCTGACGCAGCTTCGAGATCAGGAGCGGTGTCTTCGACGATGTTGGCCCGATATGGTAGCAAGAAGGCGCTGGTGTAGAGCTTGCCTGCTTCGACATACTTGGGCAGGCCCAGCCGTTCGTGAGTGAGCGCAGAGAGCGCTTGATGATTATCTGAAAAAATGGCGGTGAATGTCATTGCCGCAGGTTTCTCAAGCTGCCACTGCGTGAGTTGCTGAAAGCCAGCTTGTAAGACGCGGCCCGAAAGTCGGCGGTAACTTGGATGCACTCGGAGATCTCCGAGATAAGCCACTTGCTGCTCACGACCATGCAACCATAGCAGTCGATCTTTGCGGCTTCCACAGCCACTCACGTCGCCTGTCGAGCGATGCCTCACGATGACGATGTCAGAGTCGTCTTGCACAAACCTTGGTTCCTTTTCCATCCCTAGCTTGACCGCGCCGTCTTGCCAGGTCTCACGCATGAGCTGCCGCAGTTCTGCATCATCCTCCGGTTGAGCTCTTCTGGCGATATGGAGATGCTCTTTCATGAAAGTGGTCTAGGCGTGAGAGAGGAGGTTTTCACGGTGCTAACGGTCAGACCCGCTTGAAGGCAGCGATCAAAATACTCCGCCTTGGTCATGGGAATGACTTTGACTGGCTGCAATTGTCCAAGTCTGCGACAGTGAGCATAGTGAGGATTCAAAGAGAGCTTTGCTTCGATCTCTTCAATGCTGATGGCTGCCTCTGTGTAGAGAGCATAGCCGTCTCTGGAAGCCAGTGGTGCCAGTATGGCAAAACTAGGTAGCCAGGGCTTCAGTGACTCTGCCACAAAGTCTGGATTCAGCTTCTCTCCACGCAAATCGCAGCCGCCATCTGCTCTGCCGATGAACTGCAAAGTGGGTGTTTGCTGCACCTTTCCCGTGACGCGGACTTTGTCTCCGAGACGATAACGCCAAAGCCCGGCACTGGTGCTAAGCAGGACCTCGTACTCCTCACCTAGCCGGAGTTCATGGACCAGATGGGCGTGGCCTTGAACATCGAGGAACTCCAGGAAATGTGAATTGAGCGCAGGCACGGTGCTATCCCCCCATGGCAGAGTGATGACCCCTTCAGTAGCAAGCAGGCCTTTGGGCTGCACAATCACACCTGGGTACAGGGTGCGCAGTTTTTCTGCATCCTCAGCCGCCCAGGCATCTGCCCAACAACTGATGACGGAAAGCTTCGGCCATGCCTGCCCGATGTGTTCATGCAGCAGCAAGAGCAGACTGGGATTCCATACGGAGATGAGTCGGAGATCCGGCTCCTTTTTCAATGCCGCCGCTAACTCGGCGAGAGATGTCTTCAGGTCACGAAGAGCGGGTGTTTGAACAAAGATCCAACGTGCCAAGGCGCGCTCCCAGGTGCTGAGGTAGTCGAGGTCTGAGTCGAGACCGATGCGGATGCCTCCAGACGTCGTTGAGGCTGGTTGCAGGGCGCTAACGATCCACCAGGAAGGCCCAGTGAGGAGAGATGGGTACCTACAAAAGAGGCCGCCCATCCAAGCGCTGACTGCTTCGTGAATCTCAGCCATCGAGTCAGCCGTGCATGGAATGTATTTCGCCGCTGAGATGCTGCCACTCGTGCGCTCAAAGGCACGGATGCTGCCACAGGCCAGCACGTCGCGC
>JAPLUM010000058.1:0-3215 GCA_026397605.1 Verrucomicrobiota bacterium
TAGTGGCCAAACAGAATATGAACTGCGTGAGGAAGGCTTCTCCGATGTCGTACTAGAAGGTGAAGTGCGCTCTGGCGAATTACTGGAACTCTTCTCTGACATGCAGACTCGTCAGGCAGTAACCTTTGGTCGCGAATGGAAAGCCAACGGACTAGGCATGAGGTTTGTGCCCCTGACAGATAGTGTCATGATCGCCGCCACGGAAACACGCCGCCGTGACTACATGGAATATGCTAAGGCCACGAACAGTCAAAAGCCGGGCAACATGGAGTCTGATGGTAAAGGCGGCACCCAGCCGATTGTGAGTGTCGATCGCGATCAAGCACGCGCCTTTGCTGCCTGGATGACCGAGCGCGAGCGTAATGCTGGACTCATCGGCCCCAAGGACATCTATCGTCTGCCCACGGATGAAGAATGGAGCCGTGCCGTTGGACTGCCGCTCGAACGCGGAGCAACCCCAAGCGAGCGCAATGCACGTATCCGCGGCATCTATCCATGGGGCTTTGATTGGCCGCCTCCTGATAACATCGACAATTTTGCCGACATGAACGGCGCACGTAAAGCCAGCTTGGAAAGCGTCATTCCCGGCTATGAGGATCGGTTTGCCCAGTTGGGTCCAGTCGCCACGGCTAGCCCCAATGATCGTGGGGTCATCGGCCTCGCTGGCAATGCCTCGGAGTGGGTAGATACGGACTTTGATAGTGGTAAAGGTGGCGATCCAAAAAGTAAAACGGCCATGGGAACCGTTCGCGGCGGAAACTGGCGCAGTGCTAATGCAGATGAACTCCTCTCATCTGCCCGTGCCGCTGTTCCTGCCGACACTAAGAGGCCCACGATCGGCTTCCGTATTGTGCTAGAGCGCCGGAAGTAAAACAGATGACACGCCTTTAATCTGACGAATCTTTACTGCCAAACAAGCGCTTGAGCAGGCCTTTGGCCTTGGTTTTTTTCGGGGCTTCACTAGGGGCCAGTGGCACTGGACTGCGGCGTGCTGAGGCCATTTTAGAAGTACTCGTAGTCTCGGTGGTTTTTGCCGGCTCCTCGGTCGGGTGCCACCAAGAAGGGCTCAGGGTTCCAGCTTCCTGCCACAGCTCAATTCCGCCGTTCCATATGAGAGTCGTGGCGTGAACCTTGCCCGCAGTGATAAGCCCCATCATACTGGGCTCATCAAAGGGACCATTGGCTGTGCCTTCGTCGTTATAAAACCAACTCATGTAATTAATCTGGCATGGAATGGCTGCATTGAAACGCCGTATTTTAAAATCAACCCTTCGCTAGAAAACATGCATGGATGCCTCAAAGAGTGCCACGAGTTACGGGTCGTAAGCCGTGCCGGCACCGACACCTTTTTGAAAAGAGGATGTTCCCAAATTTTGCATGTAATTTGACTGCATCTGATTGCCTAATCCATTCAGTCGGGTGGAATTGTACAGAGAGCCCTGAACCGTGCCAACACCCGGAGGCAGGTTCGACACTGGTAAGTCGGGCGTAGGCATCCCCATGGATTTTAGATTACTTTGAGCCAGCGCGTGCCGGCTCCATACCATGTTATCCACTTTGTTTTGCACTCGCAGATCCAGCGACTGTTTTTGAACCTCATATTCACCAGGGGACAACTGGCCGGCAGTGCGCATTTGAGCCAGCCTCGCGTATTCTGGTTCTTCTTCACGCCTCACCTGCCGTTCCAACTCATCCATTTGAGTAGCTGTCGGCATGGTGGAGCCACAACTCATTAAAAATGCGGTAATGAAGTAAAGAGATACACGGAGTCGCATCATTGAATATCAGATAATAATATTGTATTCCTACCTCAACCCAATCGAGATTGAAAACGTTATTTACATTTCCTAGCGACTATGACCAGCACCGACCCAATCGATTTTGACCTCTCTCAGACAGAGCCCAGAGGTAACTACCTCCCCTACCCTGTCTCCCGACTGGCTGCCAAAATCATTCCACAAGATTTAACGAACTTCAAGAGTCGCGGCGTTTCCAGGGTCGAACGTGAACTTCAGCAGGAGCTAATTGAACTGCGTGAACGCTACATGCGCGTCATCGATGCATTCAATTGGAATAAGCTGCTTTACGAGGCCAAATTCGGATTTGAGCCTGTCATTGGGGAAATGTACCACCTTTATGACGTGGAAGGTCACTACCACCTGAGTATGATCGAGCCAGAATCGTGGCACCAGCGCTGGATAGGCAGCTTCCGTCTCAATGCGGATGGACGCTGGCAAGCTGACAAAGTATCCGAAGAATTTGATCTCCGGAATTTTGTCACCACCTCAGTGGAATGATCCAGTTTACACCACCTCTTTAACTCAGTGCTTCCGGAGTGTGATGGTGCTCCAATGCGGCCTTCACAAAACCATTGAAAAGAGGATGTGGATTGTTCGGCTTACTGAGGAATTCAGGGTGGAACTGACAGGCCACAAAATGAGGATGATTTGGTAACTCAATCATCTCAGCTAAGTCACCTTTCGGCGAGATGCCGCTGATGACCATTCCTGCAGCTTCCAGTTGGTCTTTATAGTCCTCGTTAACTTCATAGCGGTGACGATGACGTTCCTTAATGGTACCTGTCTGATAGAGTTCGTGTGCTTTGGTGCCTGGCTTCAGCTCCGTCACCCACGTTCCCAAGCGCATGGTGCCGCCAAGTTGTTTAATCTTCTTCTGCTCCTCCATCATGCTAATGACTGGGTAAGGAGTGCCTTTATCAAACTCAGTGCTCGTGGCCTCTTTAAGCCCACAGACATTTCGGGCAAATTCGATCACAGCGATCTGCATGCCTAAACAGATACCAAAGAACGGGATGCCTGCTGTACGCGCATAACCTGTGGCTGCAATCTTGCCCTCAGTTCCACGGTCGCCGAAGCCACCAGGAATCAGAATACCCTGCAATCCATTCAGATAAATATCCGGCCCTGCTTTCTCGATCGACTCAGCGTCGACACGCACAATGTCCACTTTAGTATCATTAGCAGCTCCTGCATGGGTGAGCGCTTCGTAGATACTTTTATAAGCATCCTGCAGTTCAATATATTTGCCCACCACACCAATACGAACATGATGGGTTGGGTGAATCACGCGTTGAACAAAGTGACGCCACTTCGCCAGATCTGGTTGAGGCGTATCCAGCTTCAACTGCTTGCAGACCACGTCATCAAGACGTTCTTCATGCAGCTTTAAAGGCACTTCATAAATGCTGTGCTTCA
>JAPLUM010000058.1:3262-5792 GCA_026397605.1 Verrucomicrobiota bacterium
TGTGCTTCACGTCACGCACCTCGATCACGTCCTCAATGGGCACGTTGCCAAAGAGTGAGATCTTCTCGCGCACATCCAGCTCTAACGGATGCTCCGTGCGGCAAAGAATGATGTGGGGGGCGATACCAATCTCACGCAGCTTGGCGATGGATTGTTGAGTCGGCTTAGTCTTCAGTTCTTGGGCCGCTTTGATGTAAGGAACCAGTGTCGCATGGATGAAGAGGACATTTCCAGGACCTGATTCATGGGCAAACTGGCGGATCGCCTCCAGGAAGGGCAGTCCCTCAATGTCACCCACCGTGCCACCGATTTCGGTAATGATCACATCCCCACCCATTGTGTCTGCCACAGCCTGGATGCGTGCTTTGATCTCATTGGTGACATGCGGAATGACTTGCACTGTGCGGCCCTGATACTTGCCTGCACGCTCTTTATCCAGAACGCTTTGATAAACTTGACCGCTCGTCAGATTGTTGAGCTTGGAAAGATTCGTGTGTGTGAATCTCTCATAATGTCCGAGATCCAAGTCTGTTTCTGCTCCATCATCTAGAACATAGACTTCCCCATGTTCATAAGGATTCATGGTACCGGGATCGATGTTAAGATAGGGATCGAATTTCTGCATGATCACCTTGAGGCCACGCAGTTCCAGAAGGGTTCCAAGTGCGGATGCTGCTAAGCCTTTGCCGAGTGAGCTGACAACGCCGCCTGTGACGAAGATGTATTTCATGGGGGGATTTTTAGTATTCAAAAGTTTAGAGGTTCAGGTCGTAAGTGAGCGGAGGTGATTTTCGATAGCGACAGCCTGCTCCAGAGTGTCCACGCCAGGAGACAGTTCATCCGTCAGCACGACACGCAAACGTGTGCCATTTTCCAGCGCACGCAATTGCTCCAGAGACTCGGTCATTTCAAGCCGAGATGGTGGCCAGGCCACAAATTCCAGCAAAAACTCACGCTGGAAACCGTAAATGCCCAGGTGGCGGTAATGAGTGATGCCTGAACTGGCATTCCTGACAAAAGGCAGTGCTGAACGGGAGAAATAGAGAGAGTCGCCGTGTTTATCAAACACGACCTTCACGACATTTGGATCACTCACCTGTTTTTCGTCCAGAATAGGAGCTGCTGCCGTGATCATGCGGATCTGGCTGTCTTGACGGAGCTGAATGGCTAACTGATCGATCAAAGCAGGTGATATCAGGGGTTCATCCCCCTGAACATTGATGATGAACTGATGATCCGGGAACATTTCTGCTGCTTGAGCGATACGGTCTGTTCCACTCGGATGATCCGGGGAAGTCAGAACCGCTTTGGCTCCAAACGCAGCCGCTGCTTCGACGATTTTCTCGTTATCGGTGGCGATGACGATGTCATCAACCTCTAGGCACTCCTGACAGCGCTCCCAGGTATGCTGGACCAGAGGCTTTCCTGCGATGAGGTGGAGCATCTTGCCCGGGAATCGAGTCGATCCCCAGCGGGCAGGTATGGCAACAAGGGTGCGTGGATTCTCTGGAGCGGCCAAGGTTAGTGAAGAGCGGGTTCACCTGAAATGGCGCGTAGCTGGCAGCCATGCAAGTCAGAAAGATAAAGAATCTGAATCAGGCTAGCCCGAGTAGCTTCTTCAACTCAGCGGCATCAGACGTCGTAGCCAGCATGAAGGTCTGGCTGCCTTCGCTCCAGGTAGCCATATTCCAGTTTTTGCTGCGGCTAAATTGAGCAGTCTTACTCTCCAGATCTGCCGCATTCATGACCACAAGATGCGCCTCATGGCCTGAGGGCATCTTGAAACAAATGATCGTGGCTGGGCGATTGCCTACTTGGATGCGCTTGCAGCCAAAGGTGGGCAATCTTGAAATAGAGTTCGGCAGAGATCCCTGCGGTGCAGCAGAACCAGTGGCGGCAAGCATCTGCATCACAGCCTCGTACGTGGGTGCACGCTCATCTAAACGTGATATTCCATAATGCACCTTTGCGACGGAAGTAATGGCTTCTGACTGCCAAGCCGGAAGCTGGGCATTTCCAGGCCAGAATAAACTCCAACCAAGCGCCAAGGTTGCCGCTACGGCCGCCAATGATGGCATGATCCAGCGGTTAGATTTCCGCTTACTAGGCTGAGCTTTTGATAAGAGCCGATCCCGTAAACCAGCAGGAACAGCAGGCGCAGTGAAGACTGAAGCAATTTTTTCATCGAATAGTGTGCGTTGCTTCAGCCAATCTCGCAGCTCAGCATTCTCTTTTGCCGCTAGACGAGCTTCTTCGGACGCATCCTGCGGGCGCAGAGTCGAGGCGTCGAGTTCTAATTTAAGGAGTGCCAGATTCATGGTAGCAGTTGTGTTTTCAAAGGGTTGGAAATGGTTGTATTGGCAGCACTTGCATCGGCTACCTTTTCATCAAAAGCAGTGCGCTGGATCAGCCAGGCACCCAGGGATTGATCTGACTGAGCCACAGCTTTAGCTTCATCCGAAGCATCCTGCGGACGCAGCGTGGTGGCATCGAGTTCGAGTTTGGCTTGTTCTCGGTTCATGGATTGAAA
>JAPLUM010000481.1 GCA_026397605.1 Verrucomicrobiota bacterium
GATTGATTAACTTGCCTTAACTATCGGGGAACAGGTCTATTGTCTGGAAGGAGCCTTTCACCGGCGCGGCGATGGGGACTTGGATCAGGCCTTGGCCGATGGTGAAGCCGGTGGCGGGGTCTTGGAGGAAGACGCCGCTCATCGGGGAGACCAGTGCGGGGGCGGTGAGGCCGCCGGAGTCAAAGTTCAGGTAGGCCTCGTTGTCGGTATTCTCATTCCAGCTCCACGCCGCCGGAGAGGGATGGTGTGGGTGGGGTTGGGAAGGTGTTCACGGGGAGTTGGGTCAGCAGGAAGTAGCCGTAGCCACGCTGACCGCTGGCGGTAGGGACGATGAGGCCTTGGAAGGTGACGGAACGGGTGATGCTGGGCGCTCCAGAGAGGAAGGGATGATTGTCTTTCAGCCTGAAGCCACCCGTGAAGGACCCAGTCGCGCCAGTGATGGCGATATTGGTAAAGGTGGTGGTGGTGCCGACGGTGGCCTTGCTGGTGGTGAGGGTGACAGCGCAGTCGGCGGGGGAGGGTGGGCCGCCGATGTTGGCGTCGTAGAAGCGGAGCATGGCGTTGCCGGTCCCTGGGGCTTTTCCCATCAGCAGGCCGGGGGCGACGGGGGCGGTGTAGCGACCGCCTTCACAGGTGAGGGCGATGGGGCCGAAGCCGGCGGCGTAGAGGGTGGTTTTGGTGGTGGCACCGATCGTGGTGGCGGGGCGGGTCCAGGTGAGCGAGCCGGTGGCGAGGGTGTTGGCGGCGTTGGTGGCTCCGGGGTTGATCTGCGTGCTGCCGTGCAGACTGCTTCTACCCGTCACCACGTTAAATAGGGCCACTTCACCATTCGGGCCGAGCAGGCTGGAGATGGTGAAAGTATCCCCATCAGGTAGCCTGCCCGCCGTGGTCAAGAGTCCTCTGGCTTGCACGCTGAGGGTGCCGTAGCCGTGGCCGAGCGGGATGGTATCGACGGGGCTGCTTGCAGGCGCAGACATGGCGAAGTTGTAGGCTCCCAGGTAGGTGGTGGGGGCGTTGAGCGTGCTCCAGACGACGCGCCAGCCGCTGAAGGCGCTGGTGTTGGTGCCATCCGTGAGGGTGCAGCCGCTGGCGGCGAAGCGGTTGTTCGCTGAGTCGAGGGTGAGGGTCAGGGTCAGGTTTGGCAGGCCGGTGCGGAAAATGGTGATGCTGGTGCTGAGCCCACCGCTGGCGAGTCTTCCCACAAAAGAGACAGCGGAGCTTCCCAAACTGAGTTTGCCCGAGAAGGCCCGGGTGATAGCGACGGTCATATCGAGGCGCCCGCCGAGACCACCGGTCAAAGGGCCGCGCTCGATGAGGCCGAGGTAGCTGCCCGTCACGCTGTTGCCCAGAACCGGGCTCACGGTGAGAGTGCCGGTGGCAGTGGAGAAGCCGCGGAAGTTAGAGGCTCTGAATGTCAATGGGTAGGACCCGGCCCGGGTGGGCACGCCATACAGCCGACCCGTCTTGTTATCAAACACCAAGCCTGCGGGCAAGGTTGTGCAGGTGTAGCTGCTGGCATTGCCGTTGGCGGGTGAGGCCAGCGCGATCTGGTAGTCGTAGTCACCTTCGAGGAAGGCTTCCGGTAGCGTGAGTGTGATGTCAGATGGAGCAGCCGCCGCGAATGCTTTGAGACTGAGTGAAGGAGACGGCGCGGGTGTGGAGGAGATGACGGGACCACGGTCAAAGACGGTGAGCACTTGGTCGCCACCGGTCATGGTGCCGCCGGGGCCAGTGACCTCGCAGGTGTAGGTGCCTGCGTTGGCTAGCACGAGGTTGCTGAGGGTGAGCTTGTTGGTCGCGGCGCTGGCATTACCAAGCACTGGGTCGCCGTCTTTCTTCCAAACATAGGTCAAGGGGCTGCCCGGTGCGGTGGCGGCGGAGATGGTGAAGGTCGCGGCCTTCGTGATTTCCACGTTCTGGCTGCTGGCCGTGCGATCCACCACCGTCAGCGCGGCGGCAGTGCTGTCGGCAGATTGCTTGGTGCCGACGGTATTGGTGGCACGCAGTTGATACTTCTGCGCGTCCGTGAGCTTCACTTCGTTGATGCTATAGGTCGCCGCAGTGGCACCCGTGATATTGGCGAAGGTGGCGGTGCCTCTGCGCCACTGGCGGCTGAAGGTGAGCGGGCTGGTGACGGTGGCGGTAAAGGTCACGGGCTGACCGAGTTCGATGATTTGATCCTGCGGGCCGGGAGCGATGGTCGGCGGGGTGTTGGCTGCGCCTTTGCCGATGACTGGGAGGGTGAAGGTGGCCTCGTCGAAGTCGTTGCTGGCGATGCTGATGGTGCCGGTGAAGGGGCCGTCTGCATTTGGAGAGAAGGTGAGAGTGAAGGTGGCCGTCTTGCCCGCATCCAGCGTGCCTGCTGGAGTGCCGCCGATGACGAAGCGCGGGGAGTCGCTGCTGACGCTGATGCCGGTGAGGGGAGCGTTGCCCAGGTTCTTGAGGGTGTAGGTGCGGGCCACGCTGCTGGTGGCGGTGATCACTTCGCCGAAGTCGATGGCCGGACCGCCGCTGGCGAGCTGCACGGTGCCTGCGGCCACGCTGATTTCGGGGCCGATGCCGGTGCCGCTGAGCTTGATGTCAAAGGGCGACTCGTTCGCGTCGCTGGTGAGGAGGTGCAGCGCGGCGGTGCGTGCGCCACCGCTGCTGGGGCGGAAGGTCACATCGAAGGTCGTGCTGGCATTCTGAGCGAGCGAGAGGCTGGCGGGCACCGTGGCGGTGAAGTCGGCGGCGTGCAGGCCATCGAAGCTGATCGCCCCGAGCGTGAGCGTGGAGGTGCCGAGGTTCTTGACGGTGAAGCTGCGCACGGAGTTCGTGCC
This sequence comes from Verrucomicrobiota bacterium, assembly GCA_026397605.1. Taxonomy (GTDB): domain Bacteria; phylum Verrucomicrobiota; class Verrucomicrobiia; order Verrucomicrobiales; family Verrucomicrobiaceae; genus Prosthecobacter. Next base: position 2,820 of record JAPLUM010000481.1, read on the forward strand.
GACCGGGACGGTGGTGCCGAAGCTGACTGTGGTGCTGTTGTCCACGATGTTGGTGGTGCCTTGCAGCACTTCGATCTCAGGCACGATGCCAGTGGCCGTGACGGGGATGTCAAAGGAGGGCTGGGCGGTGGTGTCGCTACTCTTGATCTGGATCGTGGCGCTGCGTGCGCCGACTGCCCTAGGGGTGAGGTAGGCGGTGAAGCTGACGCTGTCCCCGGCGCTGAGCACGGTCGCGGTCAAGGGCGAGAGGGTCACGTCCGTCTTGTGGGTGCCGGTGACTGACAAAACGAGGTCGGTGAGGTTGTTGGCGCCCGTGTTGGTGAGGGTGAAGACTCGTTCCGCCGACGTGCTCAGAGGCACGTTGCCGTAGTCCACGGACCCGACGTTGTCTGTGATCTGGGTATCGCCGACCTTCACGCTGAGCGCCGCTGCGCCAGGGGTCACGCCGTTACCGCTGAGATTGACCCGCAGCGGGGGCTGGCTGGTTTCGCTGCTGCTAAAGGCCACGGTGGCAGTGGCAGTGCCCAGAGCGGCAGGCAGGAAGCTCACCGCCACGTTCATGCTGGCACCGGGTTCCAGGGTGGTGCTGGGCAGGGTGCGGGTGAAGCTGGCCACATTGGCTCCGGTGATGGCGGCCACGATGTTGATCAGCCTCGTGGTGCCCACATTGCGCACGGTGAGGGTGCGCACCTTCGTCGCACCGGTGGCCGCATTGCCAAAGCCGTAGCCGTCATTGTCCGCCAGCACGCTGTTGTCATCCGTGCGGACTTCCAGGCGGCCCAGGAGCGGCCCGGTTTGGAAGTTGGTGGTGACACCGCTATAGCTCAGGCCGAAGGAATTCCGCGCATAGCTGCGCAGGGCGTAGCTGGTGCCGGGCTGGAGGCCGGACTCGCTGGCACTCAGGCCCTGCGCCACCAGGGCACTGGGCCTCTGCACCACGCCGGGGCCGCCGATGACGGGGGTGGGACTGCGAGTGATCGGCGCATAGATGAAGCCCTGTTCCGTGACCGCCGCGCCGCCATCGTAGGTGACCGTGCCCAGCAGGGTGACTCGGCTGCTGGTGACATTACTGGCCGTGGGCGCTCCCAAGACGGGGGCGGAGTTGGCAGCATAGGTGTAGAGCGTGTTCGCCGCATTCGTGCCGCCGGGCGTGGTGACGACGACACTGACCGCGCCTGCCGCACGGGCTGGAGTGGTGGCGGTGATGGTGGTGGGACTCACCACGGTG
>JAPLUM010000680.1 GCA_026397605.1 Verrucomicrobiota bacterium
AGCGTGCCAGCAGTGACGCTGACGGCTCCGTTGAAGGCGCTATTGTTCCCTGTCAGCGTAAGGCGTGAAGTCCCACTGCTCTGAACAAGACCTGTTACATTTGCACCAAGGTTGCCGCTGATCGTCGTAATGCCTGTACCTGTGCCGCTGTTGGTGATGATTCCTGTTGAGTTGAGTAATGGGGCTGAAACTGTGAAGGCTTGAGTATTATTGGCATTGAAATTTGTATTGCCGACATTCAATACGTTACCGCTCACGGTGAAAGCTCCAGTTCCGGCATTTGTGAATGTTAGATTACCCGTATTCGTGTAAGTACCATTCATGGCAGTGGCGCCACCAGTGAGTGTGAAGTTGCCTGAGAGATTACCTGCCAAATGACCGGAACTGGCAGCAATATTGGTCGCAGTGATGGTTGAAGCTGTCCCGCTTGCATTTGTAACCACTCCGGGGCCCGTCAAAGTGAACGCACCACTCACTGTTTGATTCTGTCCATTCAGGTCAAAGATACCTGTAGTCTGGGTGAAAGCAGAAGCAGAAGGAAGACTGCCGCCCGCTCCAAGACGCAAGGTGCCGGCACCATTGATGGAGGTTAGGCCACCGTAAGTTGCAGCCCCATTGATGGTCATAATGCCCGTGCCGCCGTAAGTAAAGGGCGTGGCAGCCGCCGTCGCCGTTAGATTGGTAACATTGACCAATCCATTGCCACTCACAACCGTTGCCCCGCCCGCAACGCCGGTGTTTAAATTAAGTGTGCCGATATTCAGCGCTGCACCCGATCCTTGCGCCCGATTCACTGTCAATGTTTGCGCTGCAACTGTGACATTTAAGTTGGCAAAAGTCAGGCTATTGGTGTTTGCGGCGTCACCAAGGAGAGTAAGAGTTCGGCTTGCAGCCATCGTTGCCGTTCCAGAACCAATACTCAGGCTTTGAGTGGCACCAAAAGTAAAGCTTCCATTAAAAGCCACTGCATTGTTTCCTGCCAGCGTCAAAGCTCCTGCACTAGTATTGTCTATCGTGCCACCCGTTAGTGTCACTGTCCCTGCCCCAAGAGCTGAGGCGCTGTTGACATTCAGAACACCGCCGGAGACCGTTGTGCCACCGAGAAAGGTGTTCGCACCATTCAGCGTTAAAATACCTGTGTTAACGCTCAGGGCTAGGTTATTTTCATTTGGACCAGCCCCACCCAGAATTCCGGCGAAAGTGGTGGGAATACTTGGAGTGCCTGAGTAGGTGAGTGTCGAGTTAGCCGCGTTGGCTCCCACCACCGAGTTTGCCAGCCCTGTGCCAGAAGTCGTCAAACCTGCCACGGTCTGATTTTTAACAGCTGAAGAATCGCCAAGAACCAATTTCCCCGATGTCGTTGCATTTCCCAAAGCAACCAGGGTCGTGCTTGGCAATGATCCGGTTGTTCCGAGTTGAAGTGAGCCGTCCTGAATTCTCGTGAAGCCACCCGTGTAGGTATTAGCTCCCAATAGAAGCAAATTACCCGTACCTGCCTTGATCAGACTACCTGCACCGCTAATCACCCCACGCACAGTCAATGCATTGGCTCCTGTCACATCAAAGGTACCATTGCCTGAGCCTAAAGTAATGGCACGAAAATTTGTCGTAGTTGAGTTCTCAAGAGAAACATTGCTGGTAGCGCGCAAAGTCGCATTATTAAGAGTCAACGCAGCTCCGGTGGTAGGTGCACCGAGTGCTGAGTTAGTAGCGATGCTGACCGTCGATCCACCTGAGGCAAGCGTGGTCCCTGTGTAAGTATTGACTCCAGAAAGTGTGGTGACACCCGGACCATTGAGCGTCAGAGGCGTAGCGGTCGCAGTGCCGTTGGCAATAACAGCACCAATTTCAAGACCACCTGTACCAAAATTATGAATGATTAAATCCGTAGCCGTCGTGGCATTGCTGCGCAGAGAGCCTGGACCAGCCACAAGAAATCCACCTGTGCCCGTGTAAAGAAGCCCACCACTATTGATCGTCAAAAACTGTGAGTTGTTTATGGTAAGCGTCTGCAGCGTGCTTGTATTATTTAGCTGAAGGGCGTTTATGGTCTGCGAAGCACTCACTAACACGCCTGCATTATTCAAAATGTAGTTTGTCGCAGCCACTGAACCCGATGCAGGAAGACTCGTCGCAATCGTAAGACCCGAAATCTGATTGAAAGGTGTTGCCGCATTGCTGGTCGTCAATGTCGCAAACCGGGTCGCACCAGAGGCATCGGTGAAAGTGATGGAACCTCGAGCCCCCATGAGTCCATTTGTCAGGCCACTAGCAAGACTGGTGGTGGTAACGGAAGGGCCGGTGCCGGAAACTCGAATATTCAACGCTGACTGTGTCGTTGTGGCGAGCGCACCACCGCTGAGTGTACCCAGATTAAGGGTGGTGGCTCCGGCGGAGCCGCCGACGACTTGCAAGGAAGAACCACCTGCCGCGAGAGTGACATTTCCAAGCGTTTGAGTAGATCCACCAGAAACCGTATTCCCACGATAAATGAGGGTACCAGCACCGAATGTTGGTAGGTTCCCAGAATTTAGTCCAGCAATTGTGGTGCGCGCATCAAGCTCCACAATACCGCTACTGAATGTCGTCGCACCCGTGTAAGTGCTAGCGCCAGTGAGTGTCGTGACTCCCGAACCAGCAAAGTTTAGACCAGCGCCAACGGTGGTCGAGGAAATAGGTCCAGTAATCGTTAAGTTGCCGTTGCCATTGATTAAAGTCGTTCCGACCGTTCCCGATCCCTGCGCATTGAAAGCACCAAATGTCAGTGTGGAATTTGATCCAGGCAAAGAGTTGACTGTGGTCGTCAAATTAGCTGCGTTAGAATTATAAATCCCAAAACGCAGGTTGCTGCCAGTGGTTCCATCCAGAGTAATGACACGACTTCCAGTAGTCGTTGCTGTTCCTGTTCCAAAGTCCAGGCTATTGGTACCACCAAAAGTAAAGTTACCACCCGGCGTCACGCTTTTATTGTTTGCTACTGCAACGGCAGAGCCACTCGTATTATCCAGAATACCAGCATTGAGCACCAACGCACCGCCTGCACCACCCAGTGCGGCAGCACTATTCACGTTGAGCCGCCCCTGATTTAAAGTTGTGGCACCTGTAAAGGTATTGGTGCCGTTGAGGGTCACCGCACCTGTTCCGTTGATGGTTAGAGCCATGATGCCAACTGGACCATTTTGAATCGTAGCGCCAATCGTGGTCGTGGCTGTACCACCGGGTGCGATGGATAAGCCACCTGCGGTACCACTGTTATTCTGCAAGATCACCCCACTAGGTGCGGTGATGGAAAGTACTGTGGCGGTGACACCATTGGTGTTGAGTATCGAGCCCGCCGCAAAAACGGGAGCCGCCGTAGCAGCCGCACCAAAGGCGGCAGCATTTCCTAAAGTCAACGTACCTGCATTAACTTGTACAGCACCACCTTGTGTATTGGCACTGCTTAGTGTGAGTGTTCCTGCATCATTTTTGATTACGCCACCAGCTCCACTGACGGCTCCAGTAATTCTTGCATTACCCACGCCAGCAAAGGTGGTGGTAAACCCTGAGTTGTTAAGACTTGCCAAAGTCACGGTTGAGTCTGCGGTAGCAGTGCTGAACGTGGTCGCACCCACCGTTGTGGCAGCGCCGGTAGCGGTCGTCGCAGTGCCACTGGTGACGTTATTACCTTTTCCAAAAGTAAGTGTATTGCCCCCCACAGAGGTCAACGTGCCTAAGGTCTGTGTCACGCCAGCTCCCAGGGTAGCGCGATTGGAGAGGACGGTGGCATTACCCAGTGCCGTTACCGGATAAGCACTCGTCGATGCATCTGTCGCTAAATCCAATGTGGCACCTCCAAGTAAAGAGAGCGTTGTGGCAGATGTTCCAAATCCAGCCACATTGGTCTGCAACGCAGTGCCTCCCATGATGTAAGCCGCGCCCGCAGAGCGAGTGCTTGTTCCGCCGAGGGTCAATGTTCCAGCACCTGTTTTAAAGAAGTTAAAGTTACCAGCGATCACGCCTAGGCTCAGGTTGGCACCTGTTCCCACATCAAAAGAGGTGCCATTCGCACTGAGTGTGGTATTTAGAAAGGCAGCGCCTGCAGTACCACTATTCACAGATGGCCCAGCAAGAACCCGCAGCTGCTGAGGTCCAATGGCCAAAGTGCCTAGCGTGTGAGTGAGACCAGCTCCAAGTGTGGCACGATTTGAAATGATCTGCGAATTCCCAGTCACGGTCATGGCATTGGCAATCGTTAAGGGGCTATCATTGCTTAAACGCAAAGCACCACCACTCAGGGTCAACGCACCCGAACCAAGAGCCGCAGCTGTCGTCACATCGAGCGTGCCAGAGTTCACATTCACCACCCCGCTTAAACCAGTATTGGTACCGCTCAAAGTCACCAATCCGCCACCTTGCTTGTTAATTCCAGCCGAGCCTAAAAGCGTAGAGCTGATGGTTGCCGACTGTCCCTGGGATGCACGAATGATCCCTGTACCCACATTAAGATCACCACCAGTAAGCGTGTAATTGCCCCTCAACCACAGGCTATTAGCCACAGAACCAGCGCCTAGAGTCAGTGTGCCAGGAGTCGGCAGAGATGCTGGATTCGGGATCGGTGAACCAAGGAAAACGTCATCGGCAGCTGTTGGCAGACCTAGGTCCCAGTTGTTGCCAACTGCCCAATTCAAATTAGTGCTGCTACCGGCAGTCCAATTCACGTTGGCAGCTTGCAGAGGTTGACCAATTTGCCACAGAGCCATGAGGACTGTGAGGAAACAAGTCATCCAACGGCTTTGGCGGCGCAGTTGGCACAAGAGGGGTGAAGAGCGGCGATTCATGGCTTTAAAGTGTTAATATTCAAGTAAATGGGGTTACTCTCTTTTCGCAAACAGGTTGGCTGACGTATTTTCCTTTTATTTGTTGTCAATTTTGGCAGGAAACACGTTCAATGTAAATACATTTGCCTTACATCGAAAGACAAAAAAGTACTGCCCCGCCTCAACTTGGCCGCCAATCGCTGCTGGTAGGCTCATTGACATCGACCCACTGAATGCCTGGGCGGGTGAAACGAATTTTTCGCTGTCTGAAAAGTGCCCCCAGCGCCTGTTTGAAAGCGGTTTTACTGCTGCCAAAATTTTCCCGGACTCGATCAGCAGGGCTATCATCGTCAAAAGGCAGGCTGCCGCCATTGGCTTTCAGAGCCTCCAGAATTCGCTCAGTCAGAGGCGCCACGCGCTGATAGCCTGAGGCATCCAGACTGACATCCAGCTTCCCATCAGGATGCACGGCACTGATAAATCCGCGCATTTCCTGCCCAGGCTGGAGCGCAGTGGCTCCCATGGCCGCATGAAGCAGGGCGATATGGGTCTTTTCCACCAAGACGTTATACCCCAGCGGTGTGCGATTGGTGATCAGCAGGCCCACTTCCTGACCTTTTTTGTAAGGCGCAGGCTGCCGACTCAGGTGGCGATTCAGTCGAGTGGTGGCGATGATGCGGTCGGAGCGCTCATCTAATATGATGTAAACGGCTACTTTTTGTCCAACATCAACCTTTTCAGTCAATTCACGGTAGGGCAGCAGCAGATCCTTGGGCAGACCCCAGTTTAAAAAAACGCCCACTTGCCGATGGACTCCCACAACCTCGAGGGAGGCAAACTCCCCGGCCTGAGCGAATGGACGCTCGGTGGTCGCAATGACACGATCTTCCGAATCACGGTACACGAACACCTCGATCACATCGTCCAGCTGCGTCCCCCTCGGGATGTAGCGTGTCGGCAAAAGAATCTCCCCATGATCTCCCCCGTCCAAATAAATGCCATGAGGAGTGCTGTAGAGCACTTTGAGTTGATTGTATCTGCCGAGATCTGCCATGTGATGAGCAGGCTAGGCCAGACTGCGGACTTTCACAAACAGCAACATCAAGGATAGGGAGGAGAATAAAATCTTATTTCAAATCCGCAGGCTTCACTCCACGCTTGAAGCCACGAAAGCCATAAGGATCGGCCAAATCGGCGCTGTCTTTGGTGCCGTACATGAGGGGCTTGAAGTCACCCACACAACTCACATCCGCAGAGGCAGGCACCTCCAGACCTAGGCCCCAATGCACACCGTTGATCACAAGGCGGCGCAGGCTTTCATTGGTCAAATCAGACGCTGCGCCCATGGTGGTGCAGAGAATTTTATTGGATTTACCAGCCGCGTTTTTCACTTCGCGAGCCCAAGCGATCGGCATCATCGGCTCATTCACAGCCTGTTCCTGGCCGGCTTTGGTGCTTTTCCGGTAGTCTGCGGGTGGGCTACTGACTTCCATGCCGGCTACCACTTGGCCACGCGCCAGGATGACGGAATCCGCGGGTGGTGCCGCTTCGTAGACATCGGTGGTGCCAAAGAGTTCCGTCACGCCGCGCAGGATCGGATGATCTTTCGCCGAGGCCTCCAAAACGCCTTTGGTGGCTTCAGCACGGTGCTTGCCCCAGTGACTCACCCAGGTCTCTCCTAAAATGAGCCGACCAAAGCCGCCTTCAGCATTATTCCAAGCCCAGGCACCGTAAGTGCTGTCCTTGTCCATATTAAAAGCATGCGTCGCTGTGCGCAGGCCGATGATTGGCACGCCGCGCTGAACTGCATCATGGAAGTGTTTCATCACCTCATCTGGCCAGTGGCGGAAGCGGATAAGCATGATGATGGCATCGGCACTGTCCAGAGCCGCGGGATTTGTCAGACTGGCTTGGTTGTTGGCATCGATAAAGCCGTCCTTATCGACTGAGAACAACACGGTGGTTTTGAAGCCGTGACGTTCGCTGAGGATCTTGGCCAGCATCGGCATCGCTTCCTCACTGCGGTATTCCTCATCTCCTGCCAGTAAGACGATGTGCTTACCCTTGGCCTCACCTTTGGGTTCGAAGCTCAAAAAATCGCTCTGCGCTTGGCAGACGCTGAAGGAAAGGGTGGCGAGAAAAGAAAGGAAAAAACGACGTTTCATGATTGGGCGGAGATATTGGTCAGACGGGTTATCTACGGTCAATCCAAACTTTTACTTCCATCCGATTCATTTTTCCGGCAGCCTCCCGTTACTGTAACAGCAGACGAATGATTGCATTGCCCAGCATTTACCGTTTATAAGGAAATTAACCTACCGACCATGAAGCACACTCGACTCCTTCTCGCCTCTCTCCTAGCCAGCGCCCTGTCCGCCCATGCGCAGCAAATCTGGGTAGAAGCCGAATCCTTTACCAACCCAGGCGGCTGGGTGCTGGACACACAGTTCATTGATGTCATGGGCAGCCCCTATCTCATGGCGCATGGCATGGGTAAAATCGTCCCCAATGCCGAGACCGAAGTCGCCGTCTCCGAGCCTGGAACCTACACCCTCTGGGTGCGCACAAAGAATTGGGTAGCTCCCTTTGATGCCACGGGTGCTCCCGGGCAATTTCAGCTCAGTGTGAATGGCCAGGCACTGGATAAAGTGCTGGGCACTGAGGGGAAAGATTGGCTTTGGGAAAAAGCCGGCACGGCAGACCTAAAAGGCAGCGCAAAACTCGCCCTCGTGGACAAGACCGGCTTCGATGGCCGCGTGGATGCCATTTTACTCAGCCGCGACGCCGACTTCACCCCGCCGAATGAACTGGCCGCCACCAACACCCTACGCCGCAAGCTTTTAGGACTGCCAGAAAAAGCGCCGGAAACTAAAAACTACGATCTCGTCGTCGTCGGGGGTGGATACTCCGGCATGGGCGCTGCCATCTCCGGTGCACGACAGGGACTCAGCGTAGCCTTTATTCAAAACCGCCCCGTGCTCGGTGGCAATGGCAGCAGCGAAGTCCAAGTCTGGGCCATGGGCGGCACCCGTCGTGGATTGTATCCTCATCTAGGGGAGATCATCGAAGAGTTCGCCGACCGCGCTAGCAATAGCCCCGCAGCCGATCCAGCCGAGTATAACGACAAGCTCAAAGAAGAAGCAGTGAAGGCTGAAAAGAACATGGATCTCTTTTTAAACACCCATGTCTATGGCGTCGAGATGGGCAAAGATGCCAAGAACATCCACAGCGTCACCGGCCTAGACACCAAGACGGGCAAAGAAACACGCTTCGTAGGCCAGTTCTTCGTCGATTGCACAGGCCACGGCAGCGTCGGAGCCCTGGCTGGAGCCCAGTTCATGATGGAAGAAAAAGGCCGCATGGGCATGAGCAACATGTGGGTCATGAAAAAACATGAGCAGGCCGTCACTTGGCCTGCCACGCCATGGGCGCTACCTTTAGAGCTGGCAGACTTCCCTGCCCCGCGTGCCATGGAGCCCGTCGGAGTCAAAAACAAACTCAATATCAGCGGCTACGACCTTGGCTACACCCCAGTGCAGAAGATGGAAGAGTATCTGCATGGCGAGTGGTTCTGGGAAAGCGGCTTCGACAAACACCCGCTCAATGACCTGGAGCTCATCCGCGACCACAATTTCCGTGCCGTCTATGGTGCGGTCAGCGCCTTAAAGACCAAAGGTGGCGACAAATACACCGACTACGACCTGCAATGGCTGGCCTACATCGGTGGCCCGCGTGAAAGCCGCCGCATCGTCGGGGACATGATCCTGAGCAGTTCTGACATGGACAAAAACATCATCCATCCAGACGGCTGTGTGCCCACCACCTGGGACCAGGACCTGCATTATCCCAAGGAACAATACGCCGCCAAATTCCCCACCAACCCCTTCATCAGCCGCGCTGAATTTGGAGGCCACATTGACCGTAAAGTCGGTTATCCCGTGCCTTACCGCTGCTTCTATTCCAAGGACATCGGTAATCTCTTCATGGCAGGCCGGACCATCAGCGTCGAGCGCCAAGCCCTGGGTAGCACCCGCGTCATGCGCACCTGCGGCATGATGGGAGAAGTCGTCGGAAAAGCCGCCTGGATCTGCGTCCGCCACCACACCAGCCCACGTGGCGTCTATGAGCAGTATCTCGACATCCTCAAAGACCTCATGAACCAGCCCGGAGCCATGCGCCGGGACAGCGTCGAAGCTGCCCTCTATCTGCCTGCCAATGCCAAAAAGCTCCCAGAAGTCGCCAGTGACACACTCGACCCCAAAAAGATGGCAGGCATCGTCATCGACGACGAGGACGCCGAGCTAACTGGCGACTGGAAAAAAGGTGAAAGCCTCAAGCCCTACGTCGGCAGCCACTACAGCTTCAGCAGTGCCAAGGGAGCCAGCGCCCGCTTCGCCTTTGCCGTCAAAGAAAGCAGTAGCTACGAAGTCATCGCCTACTGGCAGCCCCACGAGAACCGTGGAAAAAGCACCCCCATCAGCATCCTCAGCGCCGAAGGTGAAAAAAGCATGACCGTGAATCAGAGCCAAAAAGCTAGCGGAAAAGATGGTGCACAGTCACTTGGAACGTTCAAATTCAACGCGGGAGAAGAATCCGCAGTCATCTTCCGCACCGAAGGCGCGAAGGGCAACGTGCATCTGGATGCCATCCAGATCCTTCCCTCCAAGTAATTTCATCAGCTGTTAAGAAATAAACTGGCGTTCCTGTCTATTTCAGACAAGGTTCAGCGAGTATTTATGCGGAAAAAACCTTCTGACCATCGCGCCATGCTTGGGGCGACCATCCTCTACCTGCGCAGTGGGCAAGCTGTTTCACGCACCTCCTTAGCGCAGCTTCTAGGTGCCTCGGCATCAACACTCTGCTTGTACGCAGAGCAGCTCATTGCTGAAGGATACATCAGAGAAATTGGCATCGAAAAACCCACCATTGGTCGCCCGCAGAGATTGCTCGGCCTTGTTCCAGAGGTCGGTTGGTTTGCCGGCATCGAGTTCAATGCTCAGCGCATTCAGCTCACCGCCATCGACTTTGCCGGCAAGCCAATCACCAGCGCCGTCTGTCCCCTCGGTGGTGATCCCAGAGCCGCTGACGTGCTTCAGCTCATCTTCAGTGAGTTAGACAAGCTCGTTGCCTCTCAGACCAGCCCTCTGCTAGGCATCGGCATCGGTGCCCCAGGCCTAGTTGATCGAAAGCGCGGCGTCTCACGCTATTTCTCATTCATCAAAAACTGGCATGACATCCCCCTCGCGGACATGCTGCGCAAGCGCTTCAAGGTCGAAGTCACTCTCGAAAACAACTTACGCGGCATTGCCCTAGCCGAGCGCTGGTTCGGTGGTGGCCATAACTTGAAAGACTACGTCATCCTCGGCCCCCGCAGCGGTTTTGGGCTCAGCATCATGCATAACGGCCAGCTTATGCACGGAGCCCATGAAGTAGCTGGTGAAGTCGGCCTCTGGTCCTGGCCCCAACCTGAGGGCGACCGCGCTCTTCACGATACCCTCTCAGCCACCGCCATCTACCGCCGCATGGCAGGCCTGCAGCCAGACGCCCCTCTACCAGAAGACCTGAATGCCGCCTTCAAAAACGTCGCCCAACCCGGCTCAGCTGAATGGCAGCGAGCCGTGCTCGACTTCGCTCGGGTCATCCGCACCGTCCAGCTCATCGTCGATCCAGAGATCTTCTTCCTCCACGGCCCCCTCACCGCCCTGGGAGAATCCTTTTGCCAGGACATCCAGACCACCGTCGAAGGCCTCAGCCCTAAACTCCCCGACATGCAGATCAAGATCGTGCCCTCAACCCTAGGCGACGACGCCGGTGCCCTCGGAGCCGCCAGCCTAGCCATGGAAACCTGGGATCCCGCGCGGTAGAAGTCTCCTTTATGAGACTTCCGAACGATGCCTTTGAACACTCGCCAAAGCCTGCGCCGTCCAGATGATCGGATAGAGTCGCTCATGATACCAGAGGCGGGCGAAGTAAAGACCGATGGGGCTTGAGGGAAAGACGGTGCCATCTTGAGTGGCGGATAGGAGACAATCCGTGCCAATTTTTAGCGAATCACTGGGCACAGAGGTGTGGGCCGAGGCTTGGCAAAGGGCGTGTAGGGTCACTGCCGTTTCCTCGATCGTAGCTGGAGCTGCTACATCGCCACCCCAGGCACCGGAAGCTTGCTGTTGGGCCTGTAAATAACTCGCGCCAGATCGTATGAACGCTACAGCCTGCTCGGCCAGACGTGGCTCGCTGCTCAAATAGGCCACGACCATGGCCGTGCCATAGACGGGGTTGTCTTCACCTGCAGCGTTTTCATTGCCGAACCACAGGGGTATCCACGAGCCGTCAGCGCGCTGGGTTTTCCGCAGGTAAGCTAGAGCGACCTCGGTACTCCGGTGAATTCGAGCCTGACACTCCGAGGGCATGTCTTTTTCCCATAACCACCAGGCCAAAAGCGCATGGGCGGTGAGCTCAGGCGTGCTGCGATCAAAAGGCAACGTGCCCCAGCCGCGACAAAATGTCGGCATTCCACCATCCCGATTTTGTAAATCCAACAGCCACGTGATTCCGGCCTGGGCAAATCCCGGCGGGCTAGGGACAGCCCGCCCTACCTTGAGCGCGATCAGCGCACCCGCAGTATCATCGGCATCTGGCACGCCACCAGGTAGATCCGTCCAGGCCCAGCCGCCGGGCGCAGCGGAGGTAAAGGGATGCACGTCTTGATATTGCTGCCTTAGCAGCCACTCACATGTGTTTGGCTGCAGTTCACCCAGCGATTTCACCGCCAAAGTGGTACCCCAAGTGGCCAGATTCGTATCGATCGGCCAACTGCCATCAGCGCGCATGGATCCTGTCAAAAAAGCCACAGCCCCAGGGATGCAAGGATGCTGCCGCTCACCAGCGGCGGCCAGAGCCATGGTCACAAAACTTGTTAAAGGTGTCGCCTCCAAATAACCACCACTGCTCGGCTGCAACTCTTTAAGCATCGGCGAAATCCGCACCCACAAGGCCGCCCTGATCCATCGCAGCGGATTCCACCAGGCAGGCGGTGCATTTTTAAATCGGGTATAACCAATAGCGATCAAAGCAGGCAGCGCATAACTGACCACCGGCATGCCTACCGCACCAAACCAAGACCGTGGCAGCGCCGCCAGCTCAAAAGGCAGAGGCAGAACACGCCGCCAAGCTTCCACCGTAGGCGCATTCGCCAGAATGCG
>JAPLUM010000623.1 GCA_026397605.1 Verrucomicrobiota bacterium
CAATTGATGCGCCTACCCTGACGATCTCCTCAGCTGGCAATCTATCCTGGCGGCCTCAGTCTCTCTACTCCCATGATGGCAGCGATGCGGCGCGCAGTGGGGCTATCCAGGATCTACAATCCAGTGAAATGAGCACCAGCATCACCGGTCCCGCGAAGCTGACTTTCTATTGGGGTATCTCTTCCGAAGCAGACTATGATTACCTGCGCTTCTACATCGATAATGTGGAGCAGGAAGCCATCAGCGGTGAGGTAGGCTGGACTCTGCGTGAGCATCTCATTCCAGCTGGCACGCACACCTTAAAATGGGCTTACATCAAAGATGACTTCGTCCGCTCTGGCCTAGACTCAGGCTTTGTGGATGAATTTCATGCTTACCCAGATGCCGATAATGACGGCATTTGGGCAGATGAGGAAGCTGCTTTTGGCACCAGTGATAGCAATGCGAATGAAAAACCCTTTACACGTCTGACCTCTGTCACGACCACTGGCACCACCTTAGAATTTCCTTCAGTGATCGGAAAACAGTATCGCGTGCAATACAGCGCAGACCTTCAGACTTGGACCTCTGTCCAGATCACAGCGACCAGCACCCTGACGTCTTGGTCAGATACGATAAGCAGTTCCGTAGAGCGTCGCTTCTACCGTGTGGTGACGCCTTAACCTCCATTCAAGTTTCAAGTTTCTGGTTTCAAGTTCCAGGATCTCTTGAAACCTTGAACTTGAAACTTGAAACTGCTTTTAGCCTTAATCCACGGACCACTCGACCGCTACGCTTTGCTCGCGGCCATTGCGATCATGGTATTTGACGAAGCCGTTTTTAGCTCCGTATTCGTGCACGCATTTGGTGACCTTCACATCAAAGGCGCAGTATTCGGCGATCTCCGCCATCTTGCCTTGCTGCCACCAGCGGATCGCTTCCAGCCCATCCGCTGTTTTACCTGTGCCTAGACTTGCAGCAGCCACAGCTTCTAACTTGAGGCGATGCCCCAGCTTCTTTTCTAATTCGACGAGCAAATCCAAGCTGCGCACTTGATCTCTGAAATCAAAGATCGTGTGACCCATCACCACTTCATAATCAAAGCTGATGTGATTGAAACCGACGACCAGATCAGCCCGCACGAGCTGATTGATGAGGTCATTGGTTTCCTCCTCTTCATAGATGCGGTATTCCCCGAGCTTGGTGCTGTACGTCACCGCCACAGAGATGCCCATCTGGTGCTTGTTCCCCCAGCCGCCCACGTCATTCGCAGTGCGGCGGGTTTCAAGATCGAAGTAAACAATGTCCCGTTCCATGCGGTACTCAGAGACGATACACGATACGCGCTTTATCCATGTCGTAAGGCGACATCTCGATCTTCACAGCGTCACCAATAACCAGACGGATGAAACGTTTGCGCATCTTCCCAGAGATATGAGCCAACACTTCGTGACCATTTTTTAAAGCTACTCGGAACATAGTCCCAGCAAGCACGGCCGAAACTGTACCTTCCAGTTCAATGGCTTCCTCTTTCTGCTTGGTGTCATCTTCAACTGGCTCCGGGCGACGCTGAGGCGGTGCAGAATAACCACGACCGCGACCACGACCACGGCCATTGCCAAAACTACCACCTGGACGTGCAGGTCCGTTGGAAGGGCCGCCCGTGCGTCCAGGGCCGCCATTCGCTAAGTTCCCAGTTCCACCCGTAGAGGTGCGTCCTGGACCACCGTTAGCTAGATTGCCTGTGCCACCAGAGCTTGTGCGTCCTGGGCCACCATTGGCCAAATTACCTGTGCCGCCAGAAGACGGGCGCGGTGGACCGCCTGTGGATGGCCGTGGTGGGCCACCAGAAAAGGAACGTGGTGGGCCGCCTGTTGAAGGGCGCGGTGGGCCACCGGTTGATGATGAACCTGCCTGCCCTGTGCCGCCAGTGCCTGCTGTGCCGCCTGTAGCAGGTCCACGATGCGGACCTGGGCGTGGATTGTTACCTTTGTAGTTGGGAGATGCCATGTTGACGCTCAAAGTGCTAGAGACCCAGATAATAACAACCTCAAATTTTACCCTCTCTGCTCTGTCTATCCTGAAAAAACTACTGGCACACCGCTGAGGGTGCATTACTATCCGCCCCTCAAGTTGGTGGTCGTAGCTCAATGGTAGAGCTCCAGATTGTGATTCTGGTTGTTGCGGGTTCGAGCCCCGTCGATCACCCCACTACCTCTAATCGTGACCTCAGGTCATGCAAAACTTGCACTAGAGTGTGGTTACTCCCACCAATGTTCACATGGAACTTATCCAATCTGTCCTCGGCCATACCTTTCAGGATTTATCCCTCCTCAAAGAGGAACTCACGCACGCCAGCCTAGGCTATGAAACCCAGAAGCCACAGGCAGACAATCAACGTCTCGAATTCCTCGGCGACGCTGTCTTGCAATTGGTTCTTTCTGAAATGGTGTATCTTCAGTTTGATCGGGCAGATGAAGGTTTACTTACCAAAGTGCGTGCCCAACTT
>JAPLUM010000202.1 GCA_026397605.1 Verrucomicrobiota bacterium
ATGCATTGGCCACTTAAAAGCAAGCGCCCGTGCTGACGCTGCGGAGGCGGAAGGTATCGGTGCCTATGTTTAACAAAATCTGGAACCATGCCGTGGTGCTATTGGTGAGTTGTGAGCTGGTGGTGGAAGTGGTGAGATAGCGGACCGCTGCGCGATTTTTGATGGTGTAAAAGGAGTCGTCAAAGGCCTCTCCCACATAGGTGATGGTGTCACTTTCGGTGGTGAAATGTTTACTTGGAGCGGCTTCCAGCTTGGCGTCCGTCCACAGCGGATAGCCGGAGCCGAAGTTCTCGGGCAAGATCACCAACTCCCGCACTCGAGGCGCTGTGGTATCGAGCGAGCGGAAGCGAATCTTCGTGGTCTGCACAGCGGTGGTGAATCGCAGGGAGCGCTCCAGCTTTGCGTTACCCGTGACGGAGCCGCCCGCAAAGGTGATGTAGGCACTGGTCGTGGTGTCGTAATAAGCGACCTCGAAGTTTTGCATCTGCGTGCCGGGCTGGCCTTTCAAGCCAGAGTAAAGATGAATGCCGCGCACGTTCTCAGCGAGTGCCAGAGTGATCTCTAAATCCTGCGTGCCTCCGGCGCTGGCTAACCAACTGGATGCATCATCCACATAGCCGTCGATGGCGAGTTTGGCGTAATTGGTGCCAGAGATGCTGGTGGCGGCGTTCTGCCGAAGCTTGGCGATATTGAGATCAAGATCGGTGCCGAAGGGAACGAGCGATCCATCCGTTGTGGGCGGATACAGAGCGAGATCGCGGATGCGTGCCGTAGCGTCAGTGGTATCGAGCCGGAAGGACTGGGCTGTGATGGGTGAAGTGAAGGTGAGATTCAGTTCGGTGGCGGTGTTGCCCGTGACTGCGCCGCCTGGGATAGCGATCCAGGCCGTGCCGTTCCAGTAACTCAGCGTCGCGTTGGCCATGGCAAAGCCATCGAGACTGCCGCTGTAAAAATGAGCGCTGCCGATAGTCATCGGTGCAGCCATGGTGAGTGAAAACCAATGGGGAGCGGTTGCCGAACTGATCCAACGATTGTCCTGCGAAACGAAACCATCGTTGCCGAACTGAGTCGTGGTGCCGCTATCGCTCGTTGCTGGCTGATACTTGGCCAGATCGACATGATTGCCATGAGCGAAGACTGTGCCTGGATAGGCAGTGGCAGTGATGTTATCAATCCATGCGCCGCCCGCGACGGCGCTGCTATTTGCGATGCGCAGCGCACTGATTTCAGACACGCCGGAGGAACGTGGGCCGGCGATGCCTGCGGCGAGTTCGCCCGCATCGGAGTAATCGCCATCGCCATTCCAGTCGATACTCATCGTGGCTCCACGAGTGCCCGCCTGCGTGGGCTGGCTGCTAACATCGAGCTTCACATGCGTCATCACCCCGCCGCCCCAAGTGAGGAAAGCATTCACTGCGGGATTGGTGAAGCCATTGTTCACGCCGCCGTTGGTGGTCACGTTGCTGAGCACACCGGAGGCATTGAGCGTGTAGAAGTCCTTAGTGTTGTTCATGCGGAACGTGAAGGAGTAGGCGCTGTTCCCTGCCGCATCATCGAGTGAAAAATCGACACGCTGATTGTTGGCCTGCCGAGTGGCATAGACATCCAACTCCACGCTCATCGCCTCGCCACCAGCGAGATCGACGCTGCGAGTGAAGACCGCGTTCGCGGTGTTGTTCGTGGTATTAGTCGATAGCGTGCGATCAAAGACGAACGCGTTGTTGTTCAGCGCTGCATTGGCGATGATCGCGCCTGGATTGAGGCCAGGAATGCTCCAAGAACCGATGGTGCTGCCTGCATTGAGAACGGTGGCTGAAGCATTCGCCGTGACGCTGCCCGTGACGGCCGTAGAGGCGTTGAAGTTGGCTTGGAAGACTGTCGTGGGCAGTGTGCTGCCAGCCGTGTTGCCCATGGCAAAGTTGAAGTCACGCGTGAGGTCCAGCGTGATGGCCGGATAGACGCCGCGCCCGATGCTGCCTTCTGGATAGGCGTTCGCAGTGCTCATGTAGGCGCTCAGTTCAGCACCCGTGACGATGGCGTTTGCGAAGTCGAGACCATACGTCGTGCCCTTCACGCCGCCTGAGAGCGTGATGGGATCGAACTCGAAGTAGAGGTAGTCGTTGTTCGTCGTGGTGATGACGGAGCCGCTGGAACTGTGGTCTGCAATCACGTTCGAGTATGTCGCATTGGTCGTGAAGCCTTGGTCGTAGCGCACGATCTTGAGGTTACTCGCGCCGATGGTGCCTGCGTTCACTTTGAAAGCAAAGAAGTCGAGTCGCCAGAACTGACCCGCTGGGATGGTGAAGACATGCGCCTTGCCGGTCTGCGCCGCGAGTTGCGTCACCTTCTCAGTCGTGGTTCCGGTGAGAGAACTGGCTTTCACTTGCGAGATAGTGCCGCCAGAACCCATGACGATGCCATTGGCAGGAACACTGGCCGATGGCGTGATGCGGAGGACGCCAGCTGAGGCTGTTCCAAGAGGGTAGATACAAAGAAGAATAAATCGTATGAAGAGATTCATGATGAAGGCAGGCGATGGATTTCTTATTCTGCTTTCTGCCATTCTGTTGTCTGATCTGATTTAGACAGCACAATGATAGACAGCAGAATGGGAGTTGGGGGATTGCGGCTTAAAACTCATAGTCCGCGCCATCTCGACTGCGGAGGCAGGAGGCGTCGTATTCGGCCATGCGGGCTTTCATGGCGGCGAGGATGTCGGGCTTGCTGATGCTCAGATCGTTGGCTTCGGCAGGGTCGGCGATGAGGTCGTAGAGTTCGTAACCACCGCCGGGTTCGGCGCTCTTGAGCAGCTTGTAGCGGTTGTCGATCAGGGCTTGGCCATCGATGTCTTTATACAAACGACGGTAGCCAAAAAACAACGGCGTGGCCCGCTCTGTGACTTTACCGGTGAGCACGGGTATCATTGAAATCCCATCAATGGGGCGCTCGGTTTTTTTGCCAAGCGATGCACCGGTGAGCTCGACGATGGTGGGGAAGTAATCGACGGTGGCACACATGGCATCTGACACGCTGCCTGCGGTGATGTGGCCAGGCCACTCGACGAGTGCTGGCACGCGCAAGCCGCCTTCAAACATGGTGTGCTTGTGGCCACGGAAGGGGCCTGCACTTGCGATACCTTTCTTGGCAGCAGCATCAGCGGGACCGTTGTCGCTAGCGAAGAAGAGGATGGTGTTGTCGGCGATGTTGAGCTTGCGCAACTCAGTGCGGAGTCGGCCAATCTGTTCGTCCATGGCGGTGATGGCTCCGAAGTAGTTCTGTTTCGCGCTGCCGTTGTCGGCGTAGAGTTTGCGATACTCTGGGCCTGCGATGACGGGCTCATGCGGCGTGTGAAACCACACACAGGCGAGGAAGGATTGCTTCTTCTCAGCGTTCGTTTGGATGAAGGGGATGACGCGATCCATGATCACGCGGGCATCATCGCCTTCCATGTTATTACTGACTTCGACGCCGTTGTGGACATAGGGCTTGCCGCCTTTCCAGGGTGAGCCTTCCTTGCTGGGTTCGCCTTTATCTTCGTCTTCACCGCTGAACTTTCCTGCAGGTGTGATGGTGGGATTCCACGTCGGCACGGCGCTCGTCGTGGCAAAGGTTTCATCAAAGCCGTGCTGCCATGGTGGGGAGTAAAAGCCGCGTGGTAATTTCTCCTCCGGCTTCACCCAACCGAGATGCCATTTGCCAAAAAAGCCGGTCTGATATTTCTCTAGATGCGCGACCTCGGCCACAGTCGTCTCGGCCATCCTCATCCCGCCGGTATGTGCGGCGAGCACTCCGAAGCGCCATGGATAACGACCTGTGAGACAACTGCCGCGTGTCGGCGAGCACAGCGGTGAAGCCGTGTAGAAGCGGGTGAGCTTCATGCCGTTCTTGGCCATGGCATCGAGCTGCGGTGTCTGGATCACTTTGTTGCCATTGAAGCCGACATCGCCCCAGCCGAGGTCGTCGGCCATGATGAGCAGGATGTTGGGTTTCTCTGCTGCGGGGACAAGGGCTGCGCAGAAGACGATGAGATAGACAGCAGAATGGCAGACAGCAGAATGGGGGTGCCTCAACTTTGAATTCATATTCTGTTGTCTGCCATTCTGTTGTCTAAGTGCATTAGTGCGCGGTGCCTTCATGGGATGTTCTGTGCTACTCACGCCAGACGTTGACTTTGTAGAAACGCTTTGGCTCGCCGGGGGTGACGGGGATCTCGATTTGCAGAGCGCCGCCGTTGCCTGAGAAGATGGCACTAGCAATGGGCCACACTGAATCCGTTAGCGTGGTGGATGTCACGGCTTGATAAAATTTACCGATGCCTGATTGCGGGATGTTGATGGTGAACTTGGTGCCGCCTGATCCGTCACTGCCCATCACGGGAGAGGCTAGGGCGATGTCAGTCGCAGTGATGGGCGCTGAGGGCACAGAGCTGACCTGCGCTGAGACGGTGCTCTCCACGCCGCTGCCATAAATGGCGGTGACGACGTAGTAGTAGCGGGTGCCTGCGGTCAGTCCCGTATCCGTGAAGCTGGTGGTGGTGAGGGTGCCGCCGGTCTGGGTGTAGGGGCCGCTATTCGTGGTGGCGCGCTGGAGCTTGTAGCTGGTGGCACCTGCGGCGGCGGCCCATGAGATGGTAAGTTGGGTGGAGCTGCTCGGTGCAGACGCCACACCATTCGGCACGGTGGGCAGAATCATGGATAACCAATTAAGATTTGCCAGAGGAACACCCGTCGAGCTGCCGTTCTCGACAAACTTCAGGAAGAGTTGCGGCGAGCCGATCACGGGATCGAGTGCGGCCTCAACGGTTTCCCAGGTCTGCAAGCCACCCGTGACAGGAACGGCGATGGAGGTCAGCACGGTGCCCGTGATGCTGCCCTGACGAACTTCGATCCGGCTTTCCGGTGTGCCTGCTGCACGAGCCACGCGGAAGCGAATGGTGGAGCCAGTGCCGGGTGCGAGGTTATCAAAACGCAACCAGTCGTTGTTGCTGATACTTGTCACGTCTTGGCCGCCTCCCGTGTCGGTGCAGGTCTCGTTGGTAGTGCCGAATTGGGCGGCAAAGCTCTCGGCTTGAATCGTGGTATAGGGCAGGCCGATGGGGTCCAGCAGGATTTCGTAACTGTAGAGCGAGTCTGGCAAAACTGAACTCGTCACGGAGGTGCTGGAGGCTCGCGAGATTTGATCGGTGACGCCTTCGACGGCCAGGGTGTCGTTCCATCGCGTGCGCCGGATACCTGTGTCTGCAAAGGTTCTGCCGGTGGGGGTGATATCGACAGGCACGGTGCTGGAGTTGTTGTTCAGCACCCACACGGTCAGCAGATTTCCGCGAATCAAAGCGGCTGTGGAGGTGAAATAGGTGGGTTGGTTGATGCCGAGTGCGTTTCCGTAATTCGAGGTTGTGGTGAGCTTCTTGAAGATGTGAAACTTCACGTTCCGCGTGACGGTGGTTCCGTTGTTCAAGATGTAGCAATGCCCCTGATCGGTGGTGCCAATGGCAAGCCAGCCGTTGATCCCAGAGAAGCCAGCGCGAATGGTTTCGAAGAGATAAGACGACGACGGAATCTCAGTGTCCTGATCGGCACCCTTCCAACCGTGGAGTTCGGTGCTCCAGACTTCTTTGCCGGGCAACATGAGAGCCGATTTGTCAAAGAACTGCTGCGCGGTGCCTGTCTTGTCGGTGTTGTGACATCCAGTAATGTCGATGGCCGCTTTCTTAGCCGTCGTGTTCACGCCATTGAGCCAACTATCACCTTGATCATAGCTCCAAGCAGATGGGGCGACGATGAGCGGCATATCTGCCGTTGCGAGGTTCGCCACCATGTAGGCCTTGATGTCGCGGATGTGCGTGGCGTTGATGTAGTTCCACTCATTGGTCATGTCCATGAAGTCGATCTTGAAGCCGTAGGTCTTCATGAGATTGACATAGCGCACGAGATACTCGGCGCACTTCTGCCACTGAAAGTTGAAGTTGCCGCTGCCGTCGTCTCCGGTAACAAAATACGGATAGGGCTGCCATCGCGCATTGTTGTAGGGGGCTGGCGCTTCATTCAGTGGGCGTGGTGAGGCGAAGAATTTGATGTTTGGTTTCGCCGCCTTCATCGCCTGCATCATCGGGATGATTTTGTCCGTGTAGGCAGTGAGGTCATAGGCACCCTCCGTCAGCTCGTATTCGCAGTTCATCGCCACACGGATGTAGTCCACATCGCAGTCCACCATCGACCATCTGGCGACGGTATTTTTGTTCGCCGTGGAGCCATACCAATACCACAGTCGCTCATAGTCGAGGCCGTAGCGCATCTTCTGCTTCTTCGTGTTGCCGACGGTTAAGTTGACATAAGCTGGTTGGCCGACGGCGGTCACTTTCAATAAGCCGTTGGCACCGCTGTTATCGATACTGAAGGACCAAAGGCTGGTGTCCACGCCTGGAGCAAAGGCGAGGCCGTTGTTGGTAATGTCACCATTCTCCACTTCCATGACCGTCCACGTGCCACCGCCGTAGCCTGTGCCGTAGTAGCCGACATCGAGCAGCGAACCCGCAGCGAAAGTCGCGGAGGTTCCCGTGGTCGCTGGGCTATCGTCGATAAAGATCTTCGTTACGCCGCCGAAGTCGATGCCCACCTTGAGTGTGGAGCCAGCGTTCTGTTGCCAGGTGCCATCTTGATCACCTGTGCTACTTGCGATGCCGATCTGAGTGGCCGTAGAGCCGAGGACGGTGAACTTGCCCGTGCCCGCTAGAGTCGCAGAA
>JAPLUM010000173.1 GCA_026397605.1 Verrucomicrobiota bacterium
TCGGGTTTCAGGGGCCGTTCTATATCGAACCCAAGCCACGCGAGCCATCCACGCACCAATATGATTCCGACAGCGCCGCCTGCCTGAATTTTCTCCGGCAATACGATCTGATGGATCATTTCAAACTCAACATCGAGACCAATCACGCCACCCTCGCATTGCATCGCGTGGAGCATGAGCTCGCCGTCTCCGCAGCAGCAGGTGCGCTCGGCAGTATCGATGCGAACACCGGTGACGAGCTCATCGGCTGGGATACCGATCAGTTCCCGACCAATGTTTACATGACCACTCAAATGATGCTCCAACTCCTCAAGAGTGGTGGCTTCAAAACCGGTGGCCTCAACTTCGATGCCAAAGTGCGCCGCGAGAGCTACGAGCCCGTCGATCTCTTCCACGCCCATATTGGCGGCATGGACGCCTTTGCTCGTGGACTCAAAATCGCCCACCGCATTATCGAAGACGGAGAGCTCGCCGGCATCGTTAAAGATCGCTACGCTTCCTTCAGCACTGGCATTGGCAAGACCGTCGTCAACGGCAAAGCCACCTTCGAGAGCCTGGAAAAACACGCCATGTCCCTTGGCAACGTGCTTCCAGCCAGCGGTCGTCAGGAGATGCTAGAGAACCTGATCAACGACTACATGGATTGATCGCCTCTGAAGTGCAGTTTCCTCTGTGTGTCTATTCGATAGGCACATGAGGACTGGCATGGAAATGAATCGGTAAGGACTGCGTTTTCATTTCTATGTCACGACTGCTCCTATTCCTCGCGCTCTGCCCCATGCTTCTTGCCCGGGCAGAGCGCCCGAATGTTTTACTCATCCTTGTCGACGACTTAAAGCCCACGCTAGGTTGCTACGGAGATGCTGCAGCCAAGACGCCAAACATTGATCGACTCGCCGCGCGCGGCATGCGGTTTGATTTGGCCTATTGCAACCAAGCCGTGTGTGCGCCGTCTCGCTTCACGCTGATGCTTGGTTCGCATTCCACTTCGACCGGATTGTATGGACTGGGCAGTTCGTTGCGCGCGGTTTTGCCAGATGCCGTGACTCTGCCTCAGCACTTTGCCAAGCATGGAGGTTACCGCACCGAATCAGTCGGAAAGGTCTTTCACGTTGGTCATGGCAATGAAGGCGATCCGTCTTCCTTCAGCGTGCCGCCTTTCAAAGACAAGGTGATCGAATACCTCGACCCCAGCAGCACCGAGGGCGGCCAACTCACGCGCGAGGAGGCGCTGTTCACCAATCAGAAGCTCGATCAAATCAAGTCGCTGCCACGTGGAGCAGCCTTTGAAGCACCCGATGTCAAAGACGACGATTACGCGGATGGAAGAGTCGCCGCAGAGACGATGAGGCGACTTCAATCAGCACAGCAACGCCGCAAGAAAGACGGCACGCCTTTTTTTATTGCCACAGGTTTTGTGCGTCCACATTTGCCGTTCTCCGCACCGAAGAAATACTGGGACATTCATGATCCGCAAAAGCTGCCGATGCCCACTTTTGAAGAACATCCCGCAGGCTCGCCCAAAGTCGCCCACAAGCGCGGTGGCGAGATCGATGCCTACAAACCTGCTACAAAGCAGAAACTCATCCACGGCTACTATGCCGGCACCAGTTTCGTCGATGCGCAGATCGGTAAAGTGATTGATGAGTTGGATCGTCTCGGACTTGCCGAGAACACGATCATCGTGCTTTGGGGGGATCACGGCTTTCATCTCGGTGATCACGGTATCTGGACCAAGCACACCAATTACGAGCAAGCCAACCGCATCCCCATCTTCATCAGCGCTCCTGGAGTCACCAAGCCAAACAGCAGCACCCGCCAGCTCGCCTCGTCCGTTGACATCTTCCCCACGCTGGCCGAACTCGCTCAACTCCCCGCCCCAACAGGCCCCCAATTCATCGACGGCCTAAGCCTTGTGCCTGTGCTCAAAGATCCGCAAGCTCGCATCCGCGACCACGCCTTTCACTGTTTCCCCAAACAAACCCTCGGCCGCGCGATTCGCACCGAGCGTTACCGCCTCGTCGAATGGAAAAAGCCCGGAGCCGCTCCTGAAAGTGCCGAACTCGAACTCTACGATTACGAAGCCGATCCGCTGGAGACCAAGAACCTTGCCAGCGAGAAACCTGACATCGTGAAACAGCTCCGCGCCACTCTCGCCAAGTATCCCGAAGGCAAAGCCACCCAATGATTCTGTGGCTATTGAATAGACCGCGAGCATTCACCTTGATAAGACTCACCAACACCCACGTTCCCATTCCATGCTTCGATTTTGCTCTCTCCTCTGTTTTCTTGCTTTTGCTGGTATTTCCCCACTCGCCAGTTCAGCTCCGCCGAACATTCTCTACATCC
>JAPLUM010000880.1 GCA_026397605.1 Verrucomicrobiota bacterium
TGATTAAATTCACCACCGGAATGATGAGCAAAAGGACCCACCAGCCTGGCTTCCCACAAATGCGTAGCCAGACAATGGCGTTGTAAATTGGAACGAAAACCGCCCAACCTGGTTGGCCCGCTTTCGTATGCAACTTCCAAATGGAGACGATTAAGAAAACGATAATGGCAATCGCAAACAGCGTTGGGCCAGTGCCTAGGCTAGTACTGCCAGAGTATTCCATGGCTGCGCTGCTGGATTCTTGGAGCATGGGTAATAGATGGGTGATCATAGGGGAGCTTTTTGGGTTTAATGATCCGCAGGGGAAAGAGCTCCCGAGTCAGATAATTCCAAATTTCAGCAGAAAGCCCGCCAGCTGACAAGAATCTTTAAAAACCGGGGTTGCTTAGACAAGCGCCAAAAGCAGAAGAGGCTCTTTGTGGCTATTGAAATGGCTCCAAACGCCTCCAATAGCCCTCTGCTCTTGCCAAAACCCCTATCCTGCCCACAGTGAGTCCCCTCGCGGTCTAACCCGCCCCCCTTTGCATCATGTTTGAATGGATCATTAGAAAAATCATCGGCACTAAAAACCAGCGCACCGTCAAGCGCTTGCAGCCTGTCGTGGCCGAAATCAACAGCCTGGAAGCCCAGCTCCAAAACGAATCCGATGACGCGCTGCGTGAGCGCTGCGCCAAGTGGAAGGAGCAGTTCCGCGCTTTTCACACGCCAGAGTTCCTCGGCGGTGTTTCCCTGCGCATCGCCACGGAAGAACAGGTGGACTCCTGCCTTACCAGCATCGCCGGCTACTTCGGCGCTTTGAAAGCCCACTTCCCTGCCCTGGATGATGCTTACTTGGCCAACAACGCCTGGAATGGCAAAAGCCTGAACGACAAAAAAGCCCTCATCGACCAAGCGCGTGATGCTTGGAATGCCATTCAGCCCAAGTTTGCAGCCATCGAGTCCAAGATGCTAAACGACATCCTCCCTGAGGTCTATGCTGTGGTGAAAAACACCGCGCGCCGCCTTTGCGGTCAGGAGCTCAATGTCTGTGACATGCCGCTGAAATGGAACATGGTCCACTTCGACGTGCAGCTCATCGGCGGTATCGCCCTGCATCGCGGCATGATCGCTGAAATGGCCACCGGTGAAGGGAAAACCCTCGTCGGCACCCTGCCCGTGACTTTGAATGCACTCACTGGACGCGGCGTGCATGTCATCACCGTGAATGATTACCTAGCCCGCCGTGACTCCGAGTGGATGGGCTATCTCTACAAGTTCCTCGGTCTCACCGTGGGCTGCATCCAGAACGATCAGCCTAGCCACTATCGGCGTGAGCAGTATCAGTGCGACATTACCTTTGGCACGAATAGCGAGTTCGGCTTTGACTACCTGCGCGACAACGGCATGGCCAGCAGCCGTGAACAGCAGGTTCAGCGCGGACACTACTTTGCCATCGTGGATGAGGTGGACAGCGTGCTCATTGACGAAGCACGCACGCCTCTGATCATCAGCGGCCCCGTCGCCGGAGCGGACAGCACGCATCAATACGAGCGCTACAAGCCCCTTGTGGAGCAGCTGGTTCGTCGTCAAAACACCCTTTGCAATAGCCTCGTCACTCAGGCCAAAGAAGACGCCAGCAAGAGCGACTTCGAAGCAGCTGGACGGAAGCTTTATCAGGTCAAACTCGGCCAGCCTAAGAATCGCGGCCTCATGCGCTGCATGGAAGATCCTGATCTGCGCCGCGCTCTGGAAAAGGGTGAACTCAAAATGTATGAGGATACGCAGAAGAAGGATCTCTTCGCCCTCAAAGAAGAGCTTTATTATTTCATCGAAGAGCGCAGCCACGACGCTGACCTCAGCGAGATGGGCCGCAATTTCCTCAGCCCTGATGAACCAGACGCTTTCGTCCTGCCTGACTTAGCCAGCCTTTTCTCCGACATCGATGGTGACAGCAGCACCACCGAGGCCCAAAAGATCGCCAAGAAAAACGAACTGCAAGATCACCTCTCCCATCAGTGACAGCGCATCCACCAGATCAGCCAACTCCTCCGCGCCTATTGCCTCTACGAGAAAGACGTCGAGTACGTTGTGGAAGAAAACAAAGTCGTC
>JAPLUM010000468.1 GCA_026397605.1 Verrucomicrobiota bacterium
TCTTGCCTGAAGACCTCTTTACCTCCAGCAGCAGCGCAGATCAGGCAGATCGCGTGCTCACCTTTGCACCTGCTACAAATGCCTTTGCCGTAACACATCTGAGTAGCAGTGGCTGGCAGAGTGATGGTGTCAGCGCCACGCAGGCTGTGGTAGCACCTCAGAGCGCCATGCTGGTTCATGTCCGCAGTCAAGAAGTCACCCTTCTCTTGATGGGCCAGGTGAACACAAAGCTCAGTCTGAACCCAACAGCAAGCACCCGGTTCATCGGCAGCACCAGTGTGGTTTATGAATCCCCAGCCTCAATGGGCTTGACCAGCAGCCATGGTTTCCGCACCAGCCTGAGCCCGACGAGTGCTACACGTCTCCGTCTCTGGAAGGCCGACAGTGACACGACCCAGACTGGCTATGACAGCCTCTTCCTGAGCCCGACACAATGGCAGCGCCAAGACGATGCCAGCGCTCAGAACCTCACGGACGAACAGCTCATTGGGCCCTTCCGTGGCTTCTTCCTACTGCCGTAGAGTCGAGAAATCGACGGCAAAGCATGTAAAGACAGCATTTTGTTTTGAGTTTTGCCTCCTCTTTGGAGTTAATGGGTATTGCCATGAAACCTGTTTTTGAAAAAGTCCCGCATCGCGATTGGGAATCCTTCCATTGTGAAACGGTCCACGGACCCGATTACGGCACGCGTTGGCATTTCCATCCAGAATATCAGCTCACCTTGGCCATCCGCAGTCGTGGGCATCGCGTCGTCGGGGATAACATCGCACCGTTGATGGATGGGGATCTCGTTTTACTTGGCACCAATCTGCCGCATGTCTGGCATCAAGATGAAGGCGTGGGTGCTTCTGTGGATGCGGTCATCGTGCGCTTCAACGAAAGCTTCCTCGGCAAAGATTTCCTGCAATTACCCGAAATGGAAGCCGTGCAGCGTGTGCTCAGACGCTCGGCTCGTGGCTTGGAGATCCGCGGTGCTGCGCGCACCAAGATCACTCAGCGCATGAGGCGGCTGGCAGATGTGGACGGCTTGACACGCATCGTCGAACTTTTGGCCATCTTAGATGAACTCTCTCGATCCAAAGATCTGCGTCCATTGGCCAGTGCTAGTTATGAGCCCACGCTCCATGCCGGTGATCAGGATCGGATGCAGCGCGTCTGTGACTACATCAACCAGCACCTCATTGAAGACATCGACCGCGCCCAACTGGCCAAACTTGCCCATCTGAGTGAAGGTGCCTTCAGCCGATTTTTCCGCTCACGCACTGGCAAGACGGTGCCGGAATACATCAATGAAGTCCGCATTGGCCGCGCCTGCCGCATGATTGGTGAGGATCAGCAAAACATCACCGACATCGCGCTGGACTGCGGTTATCGGAACCTCGCTAATTTTAATCGCCGCTTCCGGGAAGTCGTCGGCAGCACCCCGCGTGATTACCGCGCGCAGATGCGCACACTTGGCAAATAGCGCAGTTCTCAGTGGAATCATTTCTCCGCTGCTCTACATGACCCCATGACACGAGTTGGCATTGGTTACGACGTTCATCCTTTTGCAGAAGGCCGCCCTTTAATTCTGGGCGGTGTTGAGATTCCGCACACACGCGGCCTTCAGGGCCATTCAGATGCGGATGTGCTCAGTCACGCCATTGCAGATGCCGTGCTCGGTGCCATGGGCTTACCAGACATCGGCTACTATTTCCCGCCCAGTGACATGAGCATTGAGGGCATTTGCAGTCTGAGCATTTTGGAAAAATGCGCCGCACTCGTCGTGGAAAAAGGTTACACGCTGCAAAACATCGACTCCACCCTCATCGCTGAAGCTCCGCGTGTGATGAAGCACGCGCCGCAAATGAAAGAGAAGATCGCCACAGCCCTCGGCATTCAGCCCGATCAGATCGGCGTCAAAGCCACCACCAATGAACGCATGGGCTTCGTCGGCAGGGAAGAGGGCATCGCCGCCATGGCCGTGGCTTGTTTGGAGAAGTGAGCACTTCTTTTTTGCCTCGCGTTAAAGACAGTGGGTTTTAAACAGGTAAACGCAGTATGAGCGTCCGAGCCACAGTATCCGTTATAGCACTTGCCACTTTGGGTCTTATTTCCTATCTGGGCCTCAACACATCTCAACCAAACTCGCTTTCTATTCCGGTCCCGAAGAAATTAACTTCTTCACCGTCATTGAAGGCTACGCTTGCTTCCCGCCTCGCGGGTGGGGGGCAGGATTCCGAGAGTCGGAAACAGGCTTCATTAATTTTGGAGATCAAAAAAGATATCGAGAGATCAAAAATGCTCGCAGCCGACCTAGCGTTGCAAGATACTCCAGAGAAACACCAAGCTGCGATTCAAGGAATGATTAA
>JAPLUM010000434.1 GCA_026397605.1 Verrucomicrobiota bacterium
CACGTGCGGAGTTGACGCTGGTTTCTTCAGATTCCGCTCAGCCAGCCTTTTATCATGGCGGCTCGGTCACTGAGTTGATGGCCAGTTTAAAGATCTGGCAGCCTCTTCTGGGAGTTCATGACTTTACTCCGAGTTTGCGCACAGCACGCCATTTGGCGGGTGAAAAGGGCAGCGTCTTGTTCATTACGGATCACGTCACGGAATCGAAGTTGCCGTTCGAGGCAGCTTTATTTTCTGTCGGCAGTGATACGGCCAATGTCGGCTGGGCAGGGGTAACGGTGGAAGAAAAAGACGGTCAGACGATCTGGCGTGCGCTGCTCTGCAATCACAGCCGCACGGCACAGGATCGGGAATGGCGTGCTGGCACTGAAGATAAGCTTTCTGCATGGACAAAAGTCAGTCTGGCGGTCGGTGAGATAAGGACATTATCGGGTCCGTCTTTAGAAGGAGTTGGTGAAAAAGGACTCATGCTGCAATTGAAGCCAGACGCATTTGCATTGGATGATACATTGCCCGTTTTGTCTCCGAAGCCGAAGGTGCTGGGGCTACATTTGCCAGGCGGCCGAGGGGATGGTGTCGAGGAGCTGAGGGAACTGTTTGGGAAGTTTGCCCACACGCAGATTGCGGCTTCCGGAGAACCTGATCTGCGGGTCATCGTGTGGCCACCAAGCACGGCTCTGAGTGGCGATGAAAATGCCTGTGTGTTTTCCTCGCCCAGTAAGATCGAGCGAGTGGCGTTGCTGCGTGGAGCCATTGTTGGTGAGGCGCATCCTTTGATCGATGGACTCAACTGGCAATCCCTCCTGGTCCACGATGGACTGGTCGTGCCACGTGATGCCCGGGATCGAGTGCTGCTCTGGCAGGGAGATCGTCCGCTAATCAGTCTGCGCCGTGCAGAGTTGGGCGCGCAGCAGCTTTTTTGTCACTTTGACCTTATCAGCAGCAATGCGCGGAAACTGCCTGCGCTGGCAGTTTTGCTGCATCGTTTCTTGCAACAGATGCGGCAGGAGAAGGTGGCCATGGAGACGGAGAACTATGATGTGCGTCAGCGCCTCACCGTGGCTCATGTTCAGGGAGAGAAAGCAGCACCACTGACGCTGATCACGCACAATCCACTGGGCCGAGCGGACATTCCTTTGGCCCAAGCCCATTTGCTGCGTGCACCCGCACAACCAGGCTTTTTTGAGGTCGAGCAGGCAGGCACCATGCTGCTGCGCGGCAGTGCGCATTTTGCAGATACTCGGGAGGCCGATTTGATGGACTGCAAGGTGTTTCAGGATCTAGCTAGCCTGAAGACGGAGCAAAGTGATACGGTGATGGAGTCTGACCCGAGATGGCGGCTGTGGATGTTGTTGCTACTGGCAGCCCTCTTGGCTAGCTGGTGGTGGGGCAGGGGAGCTGTACCGGCCCTGCGGACCGCGGAAGTCTCACGTCCAGCGTGAGATGCGGCTATCTAATTGGAAAACCTGACCGCTCACCGCTGGCAATGTGTGCAAAAAAGCGATGAAGCGTGCGGCGTCTTCGGTGGTGCTAAGTTTGCCAAGCGTATGGCTAGCAAGGATGCGCTGGCGCTGCGCTTCATCGCTTAGCAGATGACGGGTCATCTGGGTGTCTAGGAAACCTGGTAAGATGCAGTTAGCGCGGACACCTCGTGGTCCGTATTCTGCGGCGAGACTTTGACTGATGGCGATGAGACCGGCCTTGGCAGCGGCGTAGTTGGCTTGGCCTGCTGGGCCGCTGAGGGCGCTGTAAGAGCCGATGTGGATGAGGTGACCTAGGCGCTGCTTCACCATGATTTTTAAAGCGGCCTGCGAACAAAGGAAGGCACCTTTGAGGTTTACGTTTAGCACATCGCTGAACTCGGCTTCCGACATTTTTAGGAGTAGAGCATCCTGCGTGATACCTGCATTGTGGATCAGCAGGTCTAGCCGATCCAGCGCCCCGATCACACACTGCACCTGAGCTTTATCCGTGACATCCATTTCCTGCCGTGATGGGGCGTGCACGATCCAGCCTTGGCCTTCCAGTTCTGTGCGGATGGCCTGAGCGAGATCGCCTGCGCCGCCAGTGATGAGTGCCACGGGCTTCATGGTCTCATTTGACGGGGAAGATCATGTTGCCAAACAGCAACCAAGCGAGCAGGAGCGTCCACAGAATATTGACGAACTGCCCACCCAGGAAGGCCAATGCGGGGCGACCTCCGCCAAGTGTGAAAAGATCCCCGAGTCGCGTCTCTAGACCAATGCAGACAAAGGCGGCAGCGAACCAAATCTCACGCAGGCTTTTCAGCGGTTTTTCCACAGCTTTCACCGTCTCAGGCGTGAGTAGGAAAGAAAACACGAGGGAGGTGGCGATGAAGCCGATGACAAATTTCGGGAAGCGCTCCCAGATGATGCCTGCGGTCGGACGCGGAGCATTGGGATTGTTACTGCGCTCACGCATCGTCCACCAGATGGAGATAAAAAAGGCCGCAAAGCCAATGAGCACATTTTGGCTGAGCTTCACCACGGTGCCTGTCTTTGAGGCGATCTCGCCGACCATCTCCGTGGCCGCTAAGACAGAGCCACTCGTATCCAGCGTGCCGCCGAGCCAGGCACCGGCCACGGCTTCACTCAGGCCCATCCATTTAGCCAGCCAAGGCATAAAAATCATCATCGGCACAGCGCAGAGCAGGACGACGGAGGTCACATAGGAGAGCTTCTTTTTATCTCCCTGGATAGCGCCACAGGCAGCGATGGCGGCTGAGACACCGCAGATGGAGACCGCGGTGGAAAGCATGACGCCAAAGTCGTCTTCGACTTTTAACCATCGAGCTAAGCGGAAGGTGATGTGCCAGATGACTGGGATCACCAGTGCGGCCTGGATCAGACCTGGCAGACCTGCTTTCATGAGTTCAGGGAAGAGAATGCTGGCCCCTAGAATGACGATGCCGATCTTGATGAAAAACTCCGTGCGCACAGCGCTCATGAGCCAGGCAGGCGATGGTAGTAGGTGGCTCCAGAGCAAGCCCAGACCGAGAGCGAAGACGACGTATTCGAGTCCCAGTGCTTTGACTTGGACATTGGCAGCCAAGGTTTGTGCCAGCCAGGCAAGGGCGAAGACCACGCAGGCTCCGCCAAAAAAGGATAAGACCCGTTTCCCTAGCGAGGCAAAAAGGATGATACCCGCCAATAGAATCAGCTGGCCAGAGGTGCCGCCCATGGCTAGCAGGTTGTCGCTTGAAAAGACCTTACCTATGTCGGCAGCGCTGGTCCATGCCAGCGTGGGTAGCTTGAATTTCCAGCCATAAATGACTGCTGCAATCAGTGGCACTGCGGCAATGACAGCCAGCCAGTCTTCATTTTGCCACCAGGAAAGACGGGCTGTTGGCGTGTTATCGGCGGGAGTAGAGTCGGGCATAGGATCGAAAAAGGGACGAATAAACGAGGCGCGGGGTTGTGTTTACTCATTCTTTCGTCATTCGTGCGTCTGTCATCCGTCATTTTCATCTCTCATGCTTTCCGTCCCCGAACAACTCGACATCCTCAAACGCGGCACCGTCACCATTCACAGTGAGAAAGAACTCACCGAAAAGCTCGCTCGCGGTAAGCCTCTGCGCATCAAGCTTGGCGTGGACCCGACCTCTCCCGATATCCATCTGGGCCATGCGGTTGGTTTGCGAAAGCTTAGGCAGTTTCAAGAGCTGGGTCATCACATCGTGCTCATCATTGGTGACTTCACCGCCATGATCGGAGATCCGAGCGGCCGCTCAACAACACGCCCAGCACTGACGTATGAGGATGTGTTGTCCAATGCCAAGACCTACACCGAGCAGGCTTTTCTGGTTCTAGACAGGGACAAGACCGAGGTCGTGTTTAACGGTTCTTGGTTCAAAGAGATGCCGTTCATGGAAGTGATCCGTTTGAATGCCCGCGTGACACTTCAGCAGATGCTTCAGCGGGAAGACTTTAAAAATCGAGTAGCCAACGGCACCGAAGTCCGTCTTCATGAGCTGCAATATCCGATCATGCAAGGCTGGGACAGCGTGGTGGTGCGTAGCGATGTCGAGATCGGCGGTAGTGACCAGCTTTTTAACATTCTCGTTGGCCGTGATCTGCAAAAGGAAGAAGGCATGGAGCCGCAAGTCTGCATGACCCTGCCTCTTTTAGAAGGTCTGGATGGCGTGAAGAAAATGTCCAAATCCCTCGGCAACTATGTCGGTCTCACGGATGCTCCGAAAGAGATGTTTGGGAAGCTCATGAGCATCCCTGATGAGCTCATGGCCAAATACTATCTGCTCGTGCTGGGTGAAGTGCTGGACACCACCCTACATCCCATGGAGGCCAAGAAGCAGCTCGCAGCCAAATGCGTGATCACTTATCACAGTGAAGCGGCTGCGCAGGATTGCCGAGAAGACTGGGATCTACGCTTCAGCAAGCGTGATCTTGCCAGCGTTGAATTGCCTCTACTGACCCTTAGTGATCGTCGAGACGTCCTAGGTGTGGTCCAGCACGCTTATCAGTCCGTTTTTGATCAAACTCTCTCCGGTGGCGATGTTCGCCGTCTCATACAAGGTGGCAGCATTCTATTGAACGGCGAAAAACTCACCGATCCCAAAGCAGAGCCTGCTTGGGAATCCGGTGTTGTCTTGAAGTTGGATAAGAAGCGTAGCGTGAGACTGGCGTGATTTAAGGCTCTAGCGGTTTCAGGTTAATATAGGATAGGTGTGGAGGATTACATAATATCTTAAGATTTATATTTTCTTTCAACACCGATCCATGCATGATGGTCGATGAACTGCTACTCAACGGCAACTTTGATCATGAAAACACAATTTACCCCTTCGATTCCATCAATGCTAAACTCTTTGTTAGCGGTGATGTGTTTACTCGCTCCTGTTCGTGCGGTGGCGCAGGCAGGACTGGATGTTGGTTTTAGTCCTGGTGTTGGTGGTCGAATTTCTGCCTTAGCTATACAGTCTGATGGGAAATTGATATGCGGAAGAGGATTCACCCGCTATTCTTCATTTGCTCCTACGTATATTCATAGGTTTACAGAGTCTGGATCGAATGATCCAAGTTTCGCCGCTATTGGAAACTATATTGTGTGGAATTACAGCGATGAATTTGATTACACAACGGGAGTTAATTCTGCGTGTTGTTTTCTTGATGGGACCATAGCCATTTCAGGTAGATTTGACTCGGTGAGCGTAGGCGGAATAGGATACTCGGTGCCCAAGATTTTCAAGGTAAATGAAGCTGGTGCCTATGTTGCCTATGCTGTTCCGAACGTGTGTTATAACGACACGGTCATCCCTTATTATCGCTACGGTAATCCGTCAATTTTAGCCTTGCCAAACAATGAGGCCTTATTGTTTGGTGATTTCAATGGTGTGGGAGCCACATCAGACATCAGAGGCATTGCTAGAGTTAGCTCCGCAGGAACCTTGTTTACAATGTTTGTTGCGAGACCAGGTTATTTTCCGAACCTGCCACTTTTCAATTCACGCCCAACAATTTACAGTGCCGTGCAGCAGCCTGATGGTAAGGTCCTTATTGCTGGTGACTT
>JAPLUM010000055.1 GCA_026397605.1 Verrucomicrobiota bacterium
CCTTACAGCCCAGTCACACCGCCCATTTCAGAACCCGAACCAAAACCAAACCTCAGAAAACCCCGCCCAATGAAACGCCAAGACTTTTATCCCTCCCGCCAAGCTGACCAAGCCGTCTGGTTAGAGAACTTCCGCCTGAAGCTGGCTCTTTATGCCGCCGCACTCGGCCTGTCCCCGCTTCGCACCGCAGACAGCATCGCCGATGCCCGCTGGCTGGTGTATCTCATCGTAAGCTGGTTAGAGTCCGTGCGCACCCACGGGAAAGCAGCCACCAGCGCGCTGAGCCAGGCCCAATCCGGCAGTGGTCCTTTGGCTCTGCCCACGTTTACCCCACCAGCTCTGCCAGACGGTGTGGTGGCGCGCCCCGCCGGTGCCTTGAGTCGCCTCTTTGACCTCATTGCCGAGATCAAAGAAAACGGTGCCTGCACAGAGCCCATGTGCCTGGACTTAGGCATCCTCGGCTCCGTAGAACCCGCGCCTGACATGAATGTGATCCGGCCAGAGATCACCGCCATGGTGCTGGCCAATGGCGTGCAGATCGGTTGGGGCTGGCAGGGCTGGGCCAAGTTCCTGGATCAGTGTGAGATCCAAGTGGACCGCAACGACGGCAAAGGCTGGACCATTCTCACCTTCGACACCACCCCCGGCTACCTCGATACCACCCCTTTCCCCGCCACCCTCACCAAGTGGAAATACCGCGCCATCTTCCGCCTCGACGACGCCCAAGTGGGCCAGTGGAGCGCGGAAGCCAGTGTGAGTGTCGGGGGATGAGAAAACGAGAAACACCCCAAAGAAACAAACCAGCCAGAATTAATCAACCCAACCATAAATTAATAAATATGAACCAAAAGCACACTCAAATATCAAATTTTACGTTTCGTCTCAAATCTCTGCATCTCATTTTAGCGATATTATGCATATTTAACCACGCAGCCTATGCTACAACATGTGACAGATGCACAACTTTAAGAGGTTTGCAGAGCCAATTACAAGCTTTGCAAACCTACGGGCCAAATACACCGGCGACACAAGCTCAAATCAGTAACCTTAATCAACAAATAGCTAACGAAACAGCTAATGCATGTACTTGCGATGATGTGATACCACCTGAAGATCCTAATCCAGAGCCGACCTCAGAGCCGACCTCAGAGCCGACCTCGGAGCCGACCTCGGAGCCGACCTCGGAGCCGACCTCGGAGCCGACCTCGGAGCCAACCTCGGAGCCAACCTCGGAGCCAACCTCGGAGCCAACTTCGGAGCCAACTTCGGAGCCAACCTCGGAGCCAACTTCGGAGCCGACCTCGGAGCCGACCTCGGAGCCAAGCCAAGAATAATTAAGTTTGTCTTAATTCTACGGGGGGTTTTTGATCTCAACCAGTCAAAGCCCCTCCATAATTTAGCCTTTTTTAACGCCATGAATTCCAAGTTGGTTACGCTTCTTGCTTTACTACCATTAATCTCCTTGTTGGCTTACAAACTTCTGAAACAGCCTGCCAAGCCATTTTTTCTAGCTAGACAGACGGATGCAAATCCTTCGCTGCAACAAAGCAGCGTCAAGAAGAAAACTGTCCGCGTTGCGGAAAAGAAAATAGATGAAAGCGAGATTAATGCAAACCTCGTGAAGTTACGTGATGAAAATACTGAGATTATCTACGCTGAAGTCGATCGTGCCGCAGATGAAATCGTGGATGTTTATCGGAAGAATGATCCCAAAGTGGTCGTTGAATTCAAATCCGTTTTTGATAACTGGGATTTGAATCTATCTGATCGTGATGCTGTGGCAGATACTGTGAGCCATTACCGCCATTTCGTGGCAGACACGTGGAATAAGTATTATAAGAGCTGGCCTTTAGAAGTTGGTCACGCAACGAACATTCGCGGTGGCACAGAACATCTAAATCGACTTGCAAAAAAAATCGATACTGAGCTGAACAATCTGCATTCTGAATTGAAAAAAGTAGTCGGAGAAGACCGAGCAACAGAACTGGTCGTTAAAATCCACCCGCGCTTCTCTCGAACAAAAGTGATTGATGATTAACGACATTAGAAAAGCATCAATCCAACCAAGAAAAATGATCAAATTTAAAAGGCAATGCTTGTTGGGTGCATTTTGTCTGTTCTGGCTATTGCCCTTTCTTAACCTATTTGTAATCGCTCACTGAACACCATGAATTCCAAGTTTGCTGCACTCTTTTTCATACTTCCTGCACTCGCGCTATTTGCGTACAAGTTTTTGATGCCGCCAGCTAGCACTGTTTCACCGGGCATGAATTCAGCCGCCAAGACTACGACAAATTCAGCTCCCATCAAAAAGAACGAAGGAGGAATGAAAAAGAAAAATGAGGATAAGATTGATGCAAACGCTCGCTATCAGAAAATTAGTGATGATGGAACTGATCTGCTATATTCCTATGCTGCTGAAGCAGAAGCAGAGGTCGTCGATGTTTATCAAAAAAATGACCCGAAAATCGTTGCGGAAATGAAAAACATTTTTGACGTTTGGGATTTGAAACCTGCTGACCGCAGTGCCGTAGCAGACGCGGTGAGCCACTATCGCCACGAGGTTGCGCTACTGTGGAACGAATATTATAGAAGTTGGCCTGTAGCAGTCGGGCATGCTACAAACACTCTTGGCGGCGCCGACCAACTTAACCAGCTTGCAAAAAAAATCGACGCTGGAAAGGTTAAGCTACAGTCCAGCCTGGCTCCAATAGTCGGAGAAAACCGAGCTAAAGAACTGAATGGTAAAATCCATCCGACCATTAAGAGAAAAAAGGAGATAGATGATTAAGACGACACAAAGACTTTCAACGGACCTGACAAAAGAGGCATGAAATTGAAAAGGCAAATCTTGTTGGCTGCATTCTGCCTATTCTGGTTAGTGCCATTTTTCTGGGTAGGCATCATGCGCCCATTACCATTCCGAGTGCCGCCGCGGCTGCACACAGCTTATGCCTGTGCAGCTCTTTTTACCCGCAGGATCCAAACGTGGGATCAAAAGCTCATTCAAGTGCGCTACGCGCCAGATGGGCCTTGGCTGACTCCTGATATTCAAGAGCTGTCACCTATGAGGGTTTTTGGTTTTCGGCAGCGCTTAGAACGGCTGCTGATTGCGTCAACTGGTCGAAAAACCAATAGCCTACTATGGCAAAGGCTTGCCGAATGGGTGGTTTTGCAACAAGTCATCAATCATCCTGATTCTGGAAAGGTGTCAGGAGTCCGCTTCGCGGAGCAAGTTTGGCAGGTTCACAGCTCAGAGCTACTGCATCCGAGGGGGGCGTGGAATTCGAAAACATCAGATGTCTCTAGCGCACGTTTTAGAGTGCTCGCGTCATTTGATATCATTCAAGATAAAGCAACGCCGACTTCAACCAATAAACAGCTCGTTAAAAAAGCACAGCCTTTCAAGCCTGAGATATTTAGGCGGAGCCATCAGACAAGTCCCGAGATCATTAAAGAGAATTTACGCCAATAAATGTCTGTTGATTC
The DNA here is from genome assembly GCA_026397605.1 of Verrucomicrobiota bacterium. GTDB lineage: Bacteria > Verrucomicrobiota > Verrucomicrobiia > Verrucomicrobiales > Verrucomicrobiaceae > Prosthecobacter. Next base: position 3,490 of record JAPLUM010000055.1, read on the forward strand.
TAAAAAAATTACGTCTGCGAGTTTGACTTCTGACCGTTCAAATGCACGAACTGAGAATGAGCATGAAGCATTCCAAAACGATCCTGGCGGAGTCAGCCCTGTGAATAATAATTTCTGGACGGGCGACGAGTGCTCACTTCGACTGCGCGTCTTCGAAATTTGTTTCACGTTATCCTTCTGCTTTTGGATGGGCTATGGGTTCACACATTGGGAGGAGTGGCTCACCGAGAGGGGTTTTCACTTAAATGCGGCTGAAAGCATTGGGCAGCGGTATCCATCCCCTTTTCCTTTGCTCAATGGGGCTGGCGTGCTTCTCCTTGGCTTGGTGATGCTTTCGAGTTCTCTCGCACTCATTTTCAACTATTGGAGACGGGTGGCGCTATTAGTTCTGTTCTGTTGTGCACTCTACGTACAAGGGGCAGACTACCTTTCCAGTTTCACACTCAACAAGCTATACATCGCCATCTATGCATCCTTCTCTTGAGTCCAGGCTACCAGCAAAACGCTATTCTTAGAAATACGACCATCTGCCTTGTGCCAATTAGGGTGATACAAGCAACCTTACTCCTGCAATACCTTGCCTCGGGTCTGGGCAAAGTGTTTGTCGGCGACTGGATAAATTACGATGATGTACTTTTGACCCATGTCCAAGGACTTTACCGGACTGACTTTGCTGCGTGGTGCCTGCGCACACTACCGATATGGACCTGGACGGTGATGCAGTGGGCTGCCTTGCTCTTTGAATTGGAGGCACCGATATTATTTTGTGTGCGAAAACTACGTCCAGTGGCCTTCGTCGTTGGCATGGGCTTTCACCTGATGATCGCTCTGATGATGAAAGACCTGATCTTTTTCAGTGCGCAGATGTGGACTTTTTATGCGCTCTTCATCACTGCCGATGAATACCGCTGGGCCTGGGATCGGCTGAAGCGGCTGAGTGGGCCAGTGGAGCGCAGAAGCCAGTTTAAGTGTCTGGGGATTAACAGACAAACAACAAACCAGAAAATCTAAAACTATGAAAAATATATTCCAAAGCCACAAACAATTTGAAAGCGCATTTCTAATAATAACCAGACCTTCCTCACTCATTTGCACTTTAATGTTTAGCATTTTTACAACGCTAGGACTTCCAAATCTATGCTTATCTCAAACAGCTGAGGATATTGCCGGGCAAATAGCGCAAATAGAGGGAGAGCTTGGGAACTTACAGCAAGCAAATGCTGATTTGTCACAACAAGCAACTGATCTAGCTGCACAAATATCCTC
>JAPLUM010000416.1 GCA_026397605.1 Verrucomicrobiota bacterium
GCCGGCTCGGTTCGCTTCATCTAAGGCGACGGGAATAGTGGCGGCACTGGTATTGCCGTATTTGTCCACATTCATGAAGGCTTTCTCATGCGGCAGATTCAATCGATCTGCGATAGCCGTGATGATGCGCGCATTGGCTTGATGAGGGATGACAAGGGCGATGTCTTCTTTGGTCAGCCCAGCCATTTACAGGGCCTTTTCGCTGGCTTGAGACATGCGGGTGACGGCGTGCTTGAAGGTCTCTTTGCCTTCCATGTGGATGGTGTTTAGCCTGCTGTCGATATTCTCAGCGTTGATGGGGCAGGCGCTGCCACCACCAGGTACGCGGAGGAGATTGACCAAATTTCCATCGCTACCCATGATGGTGCTGAGCACGCGTCCGGGGGCATCTGTGGCGGAATCCACTGCGCGGATGACGACAGCACCTGCGCCATCTCCAAACAGCACGCAGGTATTGCGGTCAGTCCAGTTGACGAGGGTGCTGAGCTTCTCCGCGCCAATAACAAGAGCGGTGCTGCGGGTGCCGGCATTGAGAAAGTTACGCGCGATTTGCAGGGCATACAGGAAGCCTGAGCAGGCGGCGCTGATATCAAAGCAGACGGCATTGCTAGCACCAATATTCCGCTGCACAAAGCAGGCGGTGGAGGGGAACGGCATGTCTGGAGTGACGGTGGCAACGACGATGAGGTCGATCTCTTCTGGCTTTACTCCGGCGGACTCCATAGCGCGGCGAGCTGCTTCAGTGGCTAGGTCACTGGTGGCCTGGTTTTCTGCGGCGATTCGGCGCTCTTTGATGCCGGTGCGCGTGGTGATCCATTCGTCTGAGGTATCGACGATTTTAGACAGGTCTTCATTGGTGAGGATTTTTTCCGGCATGTAGCTGCCGGTGCCGATGATGCTAGAAACGCAAGGGGATGACATGGTCAGTTGAAAAAAGGTGGCCGAGGTTGGGGATTACAGGTGGCCGTGGAGCAGAAGGTGTTGGGAGATGGCGGCCTCGATGTGAGGGTTCACCTGATGTGAAATCGTTTCACAGGCCATGCGCAAGGCGTTTTTCATGGCATAGGCGCTGGCACCGCCATGGGCGATGATGGTGATGCCATTGAGTCCGAGCAGCGGCATGCCGCCAGATTCGTCGGCACTGGTGCGCTTGTGGACACGCTTGAAAGCGGGCTTGGCTAACATGCCGCCGATCTTAGAGCGGGTGGTGCTCATGATTTCCGCTTTGATCATGCCAAACATGGCATGGGCGAGCGCTTCGGAGGTTTTTAGGATGATGTTGCCAGTGAATCCATCACAGATAACGACGTCTGGCGGGGTCTCCCAGAGATCGTGGCCTTCGACATTGCCGATGAAGTTAATGCCAGGTGTGGTGCGCAGCAGCTTGCTAGTCTCTTTGCATAAAGCGTTGCCTTTCTCCTCTTCCGTGCCGTTTGACATGAGGCCGATACGCGGGTTTTCGCGACCGAGTACATGGCGTGCATAGGCGCTTCCCATCAGAGCGTTTTGGACGAGATGCCCTGGCAAGCTGTCGGGATTGGCTCCGGCGTCGATAAGCACCCAGTGATGGGATCTGGACGGCATGATGGCCGCGATGGCGGGCCGCTCGATGTGCGGTAGCGTGCGTAGCTTGATAAGGCTGGCTGTGACAGCAGCACCGGTGTGTCCAGCGCTGACCACGGCGTCTGCGAGGCGGTCCTTGACCAGATCGACCGCGCGGGAAATAGAGCTGTCTTTCTTTTTCCGCACGGCATCCAGACCGCTGTCGTTCATGTCCACGACCTGATAGGCGGGCACGATTTCCAGCTTTGCGCTTTGCGGGATGCCTTGATGCTGCATTTCCCGTTCGATGACTTCTGGCACACCGACTAGGTAGATCTTCTCGATCTGCGGGAGTTCCTCCAAGGCCAGCTTGACGCCGCCCATGGGGTTTTTTGGAGCATGGTCGCCCCCCATCACATCCAGCGCGATTTTCATTCCTCTAAAATGGGTTGATTCAACAAAACAAGTTCCATGAGCTTAAAGCGTGCCGTGCTGGGATTGCAAACAAGGAATCCTCAGCACGCACAGCAGGTCGATCAATGCAGGAAGTGACGGTGACCGGTGAAGACCATGGCCAACTTCCGTTCATCCGCTGCGGCGATGACTTCTTCATCCCGCATGGAGCCACCGGGCTGGATGGCAGCCGTGGCTCCGGCCTCCGCACAGGCGATCAGGCCGTCCGCAAAGGGGAACATGGCATCACTGGCCACCACACTGCCTGCCAGGGAGAGACCTGCTTCCTGAGCTTTCCAAATGGCGATCCGACAGGAGTCCACACGGCTCATCTGACCTGCGCCAATACCAAGGGTGCGGTCATGGGAGGCAAAGACGATGGCGTTGGATTTGACATGCTTGACGATGCGCCAGGCAAAGCGCATGGCCTCGATCTCGTCGCGGGTCGGTGGGCGCTTGGTCTTTACTTTGGTCTCCAAATTCTCCAGGCCCATGGCGCGCGGATCGCTGTCCATGACCATGAAACCACCAGGCGCATTGCGGATGACAGGCTCACTGAGCGTCTCGGTCACGCTTGGCAGCATTTGGATGAGGCGCAGGTTTTTCTTCTTCTGCAGTAGCGCGCGGGCATCGGCATCGAAGTCTGGGGCAATGATGATGTCAGTGAAGATCTCCGAAATGATGCGGGCCAGACCGACAGTCATGCTGCGATTGATGACGATGACGCCGCCAAAAGGAGCCTGCTTATCCGTCTCGAAAGCCTTTGCCCAGGCCTCGCGCAGATCCTCGTCTGCACAGCCGACGCCACAGGGATTGGTGTGTTTTAAGATAGCCACGCATGGGCGGCGGAATTCCTGAATCAGAGCAGCGGCTCCGTGGATGTCCAGGATGTTGGTGTAGCTGAGGTCTTTCCCGTGCAGCTTCACGAAGTAGTCACTGAAGTTCCCATAAAGCGCAGCCTTTTGATGCGGATTGTCACCGTAGCGCAGCTCACTGTGCAGTGGCAGGGTAAGCGAGAAGGTTTTTTGCGTCAGTTGCTCCTTATTGAGGAAGCCGGCGATGGCGGCATCGTAACTGGAAGTGCGTTGGAAGACCTTGCAGGCCAAGCGCTCGCGGGTGGCCAGGGTGGTGTCACCTTTGTTTTCCTTCATCTCAGCCAGCACGCCAGCATAGTCAGCAGGATCAGAGATGACGGTCACCCAACGGTGGTTTTTGGCCGCACTGCGCAGCATGGATGGCCCACCGATATCGATATTCTCGATGGCTTCTTCCAGCGTGACATCTTTTTTGGTGATGGTTTGCTCAAAGGGATAAAGATTCACGATGACCAGATCGATCACGGGGATGCCGTGTGTCTTGGCATTCTTTTTGTCCTCCTCATTGTCACGACGCTGCAGCAGGCCTCCGTGGACTTTTGGATGCAGGGTTTTGACGCGTCCGTCGAACATTTCTGGGAAGCCTGTGTGCTCCGAGACATCGATCACGGTCAGTCCGCCATCCTTCAGGTGTTTGGACGTGCCTCCAGTGGAGAGCAGTTCGACTCCCAGCTCTGCCAATCCTTTGGCAAAGTCGAGCAGACCAGTTTTATCAGAAACAGAGAGAAGGGCGCGGGCGATAGGCATGAGTAAAAAAGAGAGTTTTCGGGAGAGCCCTCAGTAAAGGGGGATTTCCTCTCCCGGCAAGGACGGGATCATAGTCAGATGAAGGAGCTGGCCTGCACATGCTATCTAGGAGGAGAGTCTCTGCCGTGGTAAAGCAGCTGCGTTTGGCCTCTACTCTCTTTCGGGCAGGACATCGACGGCCACTTGGAGGCTCTGCTCTCCGGCACCGATACTGACGCCGCGAAGCGGACTGACATCGCTGAAGTCGCGGCCCCAGGCGACGGTGACGTGGCGGTCGGAGGGGAGGATGTTATTGGTGGGATCGGCATCCATCCAGCCAATCGCTTCTCCACAAAAAGCAGACACCCAGGCGTGAGAGGCGTCTGCTCCAACAAGCTTCACTTGTCCTGGTGGTGGCAGGGTCTCTAAATAGCCGCTGACGTATCTTGCTGGTATCCCAAGACTGCGCAGGCAGGCGATCATGACTTGGGCGAAGTCCTGGCAGACGCCGCGTTTCTTTTTCAGCACTTCTTCCACCGGTGTGGCAAAGTCGGTGGCCGTGGGATCAAAAAGGAAATCTTCATTGATGCGGCGGTTTAAATCGCAGACGGCTTCTAAGATAGGGCGCTTGGCTGGAAATGAGGCGCGGGCGTAATCTGCAAAAACACTGCCTGTCGGGATCAGTGTCGAGGCAAATGCAAGCTCTCCGGCCATGCTCGAAGCGCTGAAACGGTCGCCACGGCAGGCGTCACGTATGCTTTCCCAGCTAGGAGTTTTGGATGGATCGATAGGCTGACTGGGCTCGACCTCAATCAGGCTGCGGGCGATGACTTCGAGCTTTTGATGTGAGCCTTCGATCTCAAAATAGACGCAGGCATTGCCAAAGTAGTCTGCGCGCTCAGCACGGCGCACTGGCTCCGGTTTGATGGTGAGTTCATGCCAGGGGCATTCCTGAAAGGGTAGCGCCCGCGGTTCGAGCCGAGCGGTGTAATGACAGACCGTTACTGGGCTCTCATAGGTGTAGGTGGTGCGGTGGATGATGTTATAGCGCACGGAGTTATGTGGCAAAAGGGTGTCTTAGCTCGGCTCCCTGCGGCTGGAGTGGGAGAAGAAATGCTCGGTGATAAGGTTGGAGAGCTTTTCCAAGCCTTGTGTTAAGTGCTCGCAGAGCATGGGCACGTGCCCGAAAATTTCGTCTCCAGCTTTACTTAAGGCGGCCAGGTTGAGGGCGATCAGTTCGGATTGCAGGGCGTCAATTTGTTGCCGAGAGGTGTCCCCTGCATCCTTACCAGGGGCGGTTGGCAGCTGCTTGATCTGCGTGCCCAGAATGCGAGTTTGATGGAGTACCGAGCGGGGATTGATGTCGTTGAGTAACACCAGATCCAACACAGGGACGAGGCTGGGCCTCGCAAAGTGCAGCCGGCGATAAGTCATGGTACTATCACAGATTTCCAGCAATGGATTGAGCAGGGTTTCATCAAGAGCGCTGTGCTCCGTGGCGGTCTTAACGAGGCCAAGGACAATGTAAGCACGCTCGATCCGTTTTCCGATTTCAAGGAAGCGCCAGCCGTGACCGCGAGTCATGTTTTCCTGCTGCATCCCACTGAATGCCGCCAGATCCAGAATCAGAGTATCCAGCACACCCTGCGCGGTGGATATGACGAACGGCCCAGCTGGTAGCCGGATGTCCCGCTCGATGCGGTTGAACAAACGCCAGGTGTCGTCAGAGAGGCGATCACGGGCTGCCGCTGCATTGTAGCGAAGGCGACTGAGTAGGTCAGGAATACTGCCATGGCGCTTCGGGTCTAATAAAAGAGCCTGCAGATGATCCTGAATCGAGGTGACATCGGCTGGGACGATGCCCATTTGGACCATCAGAGCAATGCAGCCTTGAAGCTCGCGACTTTGTGTGTTGGTCCGCTCGCCCGCGATTCTTTGCATGACCGAACGTAAGACGCGTACGGTCGCCTCGAGTCTCTCGGCGTATCGCCCCAGCCAATAAAGGTGGTCCGCTGCTCGGCTGGGCACGCCACTCGGTGGTCTGGCGGGTCGGATTACGATGGGTTGCTGCTTTTTGCGGCTTTCGTAATAGGTGTCCACGGCACCGTCACCGACGACCCAGGTGTCCTTGCTGATGCCACCGCTGCGCATGGTGACTAGCCAGCGGCGTGGCTCTGGGCTGACTCTGGAAAGGCCGCCCGGCATGGCCACGAAGCCTTCACCTTGAGCAATCGAAAAGGCACGCCAGACAAGAGATCGCGGTTCGATGGCCTTTCCTGTCCAGGTGGGCGTGGTGGAGAGATTGAGCACTTCCTGGGCCACCCATTCATGGGGTGTGGCGCGGATGGTGTCCAGCATGCGGTTTTTTTGCTCTGCATCCAGATCGGCTAGGAAGATGGGGTCTCGGGCACCGCGGATAAAGGCAGGCTTGATGACCCAGCGGTCTGGTGTGGCGAGAACCAAGTCCAGCTCACGCTTTTGCCCACACCACCACTGAGGTCAGCGCCTTCGACGAGCGGGAATCCCAGGTAACGAGCTTTGAATGCATGCTCAAAGTATGTTTCATTGTAGGGCCCAGGGGTGAGCATCAGAATGCCTGCATCACCACTGCGATGCTTCGGGGCCAGTGAGCGCAGCATGTCGCGCTTCATCTCGAAATAGGCTGCTAGGCGTCTTACTTTGGAGGCATTGAACTCCTCTGCATACACATTGGCCAAAATAATGCGGTTTTCTAAAGCGTAACCATGCCCACTAGGAGATTGTGCCCGGTCAGCCAGCACGCGCCATTGCCCGTCCGAGGCCCGCACGAGGTCGCAGCCCATGTTGAAAACAAAACGTCCTCCCGGAGGATTGACGCCAACGACGGGCCGTAGGAAGCCAGGGTTGGCATGGATGAGGCCTGGGGGGATGAGTCCATCACGCAGAAGTTTTTGCGGACCATAAAGATCCAGAAGGATGGCATTGAGAAGACGTCCCCGCTGATCAAGTCCGCGCTGGATCTGCTGAAACTCCTCCTGCGCGACGATGAAGGGCAGGGTATCCAGAGACCAAGGGCGGCTAGAACCCTGCGCGTCATCGTAGATGTTATAGGTGACCCCGTGATCGTGGAGCAAGCGCTGAATGCTATCTGAGCGGGAAGTGAAGTCTTCTTCCGTGCATTGATTTAAAAAGCTCCCAAAGGTCTTCCAATGGGGGCGTAGCTCACCGTTTGGGAGGAGCATCTCATCAAAACTTCCAGCATCGGGCTTGTACCCCTTCACACCAGTCGGTACACCCGCAGACTGTTGTTGTTGCGAGGCTCTGAGAGGCTGGTTGGCTGGTTGTGGCATCGACAGATCGTCTTACGGATGGCGGATATAACCGCCAGAATCGGGCCAAGTGCCAAGCATTTTGCTCAGCAGCGGCAGTCTTATCTAAACCACCTTAGCTGTAAGCGCCAAAAGATATCTTTGGGATCTTTGCGGGTGCTACTAAGCACCCCTTATCGGCGCTGGACACCTATCGGCTGCCTGGCATCATCTGACCGTAGCGGGAATTGCCTTCCCACTTCGGTGGCCGATTCCATGGCAAGGTGCTGTCGGTGACCTTTGGCGGCACGCGTTCACGGCGCTTAGGCTCATCTGATGCGCAGGAAACCAGAGTAGAAGCTGAAATGAGTGTCAGCAGAGAAAGCAACAGAACTCGTGTTTTCATCAGGGCGTCAGAGGTAGATTATTGATAAAGCTTCTCCAGAATCACGCGGTCACCAGGAGCAATGCTCATGCCTGCTGCAAGTGTGTCTGGAATAATGTTAGCCACGGTACGCTCTCCTTGAACGGCAACAATGCTAAGCTTACCGACTGTTTGAGTGCCACGAATGACGAGAAGTTTGGTGGCCTCACTGATGCCGCGGGATTGACCAGCATCGACGACCACAAAACCCCAGTCACTATTCACGGCGACGATGCGGGCATTCAGGCTGTTGCGATCAAAGGCTTTTTTGCGGTCTTCGATCTTACGGACGACTTCATCCAATCCGCGGCGGGCTTCGACCATTTTACCTTCTTCCGCCTCAGCTTCTTTTTTCTTCAGTTCCGCTTCAGCTTGAAGCTCTGCGGTGGCTTTTTTCATGCCGTTGATCTCTTCGACCATGGTCTCTGGCTTCATGCCTTGGGGCAGCTTGTCTAAGCGCAGGCGCAGGTCAGCGAGCTTTTTGTTATTGTCATCAAGGTCACCTTGAGCGCGCTTGGTGTCATTGTCAGCCTGAGCAATTTTGAGTTTTTGGGCCTTTACCTTTTCTTGTTCAGTGGAGAGTTCATCGGCTAGCTTAGCGACTTCACCATTAACAACGCCAATTTCTGCGACCACTGCATTGACTTCTTTGAGGGCACCTTGCACCTGGACATTGGTTGCAGTGACTTCGGCACGCACTTTCACAAATTCACGCCCGTTCATGTAAGCGAAGAAGGTTGAAGCGATAATCAGTAAGGCGCTAAGGATAAAAAATACTTTTGTCATGAGTCAGGGGGAGATGGAAAGGTTGGTCGGAGGGAGTCGGACGATTGGGCTAGCAATTAAGGCTTAGCTGCAGGTGCACCGAAGGGGTCTGCCGTGCTGGGCGTCGCAGGTGTGCCTGGGGCAGCCGGAGCAGGGGCTGCACCGAAAGGGTCAGCACCCATCGCCGGCGCTGCTGGAGCTGGCGCGC
>JAPLUM010000118.1 GCA_026397605.1 Verrucomicrobiota bacterium
CCGCCTTATTGAGAAATGCTCAAATTGCGGAACAAAGACCTTGCGACGCCTCCTCAGATAACCGAAACAAACATCACCCCAAGCTGTGAACGCTATAACTTAATTTCACGCAATCCTGGCCGAAGAACGGGGTCCACCTCAATCTTCAGCCAAGATGACGGCCTTGGATCGTTCTTTAGTGAAGAAGAAGATCACCCCCACAGCTTCGGGTGGAGTTCAGATCGAGATGGATGGCACTTTCATCCACAACCCAACGGCTGCCATTGAGACCTTTCATACCGTTGCGGAAAAGTCCATGACGGGACGCCCTTACCGCTACAGCTACTCCGTGGATCAAAAGCAGAGACCTGTGGCGCAATCTACCTCTGCGGCGAATTCAGGATCTGGAGCCGTTTACACGCCCATCTTTGTCCCAGCAAATTCTGGAAGTGGAGAGGCAGCCATTATTTTGGGTTCGATCGCACTTATCATCTTGTTAGCCAAGATGGCCTCCGACAATCGAGCGTCTGCTGCGACGATTCCTGGTCAACCCACAACGACACTCATCTCCGGCGAACAAATGGTGCCCACTCGCATCCTCAAAATCACTGGCACTGCAGAGCCAGTCCCTCCGGTCACTCTGGACCGGAATCGTCTTGTGGACGTACGTTTCCCAGATCAGCCACCTGCCATTGGCCAGCTCAAGCCTGCCGTGGCGAAAGCCCTGGGAGAAGAAGTGCGGCGTGGCTTTGAAAACCTGGGCTGCAAGGTTCTTCTGGGCAGCCAGCCCAGTCAAGGCGGCTACACCGTGACGACCACTGTGCTGCGGGCTCAAGGCAATGCGATCAAATACTCCAGCCTCACCATCGAAATGACGCTGAGTGATCAAAGCACTGGACGTGAGCTGGCCCGATGGATTGTTCAGGGGAGTGAAAAACCCTTTGATTTGCCATCCCAAAATGAACGCCTCTATGGACCAGGGATCGCCACCAGTATCCTGCAGAAGCCGATCCAGACCCAGATGAGTCGCTATCTTCGTTGAGGAAAGCAACCACGCCCTGGAAACGGGGGTGCAACTGGCTGACAAACACATGGCGGAAATTATTTTGAATCATTTTGTCAAGCAGTTGCACCCTGACCCCGTTCTATGCCTTGACCCCGTTCTATGCCTTCATGGATGGAGCTGAGCAAGCCTCAAATGATCTAACGCGCCGAGTTAGCCAGATGATAACAGATCATAATCATGATTGAAAATGAACAAACTGCATCTGAAATAGCAGTTTGATACAAACTGTGAGCCTGGCAACTTATCACACCGTGCGGGTGGCGGTGACGGCACCGTTGGCATCGCGCTCGTATTCCTTGAAGGTGACGGTGGCTGCTTTCCCCAGTCCGAAGCCTGGGGCGTTGTCGTACTCGTAAACCGTCTCGGTTTCCACCGCAGGCAGGTTTTTGATCCAGGCATTGATGGCACTGGGTCCAGGCACCTGGGCAGGCACGGCGATGCCGGTCAGCGTGCGGACTGGGCGGCTGAGCTTATCAAACTCGGTGACGGTGCCATAGCCCATGGCATCTCGGGTGAGCACGGCGCGTCCATAGCTGTCGTAAAAGGTATAGGACGTGCCGGCATTGGGATCGGTCACACTTTCCTTCAGGCGCTGGGCATTGTAGGTGGTGCTGATGGTGGTGCTGGCATCATTCGAAAAGCTGTCCGTGCCAGAATAGGTCGTGGTGGCTTCCAGGGGCTGGCCATCGGCAGCGTATTTGAAGGCGACCTGGCTGCCGACGTTGTCTTTAACCCAAAGAGGGCGCTCAGCCTGATCGACCTTCCTTTCGTGAGTACGCCTTCTTAGATTAGCCGGATTGTTGGCTCCGCCACGCAGGGTGTAGGTATAGCTTTTTAACCCTTGGTACTCAATAAAACTCTCCGAACCATCCGCTGAGACCACCCGTTCCTTCCGGCCATAGACGTCTTGTTGCTCGATGCTGTAAGGCGGTGGCGGATCACTGGCGAAGTAGGGCTGTGTGCCCATTTTCTGAGCGCCGATGTAGTTGTTCGCCGAATCGTAAAGAAACTTGGTGGTGCTTTCCTGGAAGATGGTTTCCCCGTTGTAGCCGGTTTTTTCAACCAGCAGCGGCGTGTGGTAGCGGTCGTAATAAGTGATGACGGGCGTGCCACCCTGAGCCTGCTCATAGACATAATACAGGCAGCGCGGCAGGGAGTTGTGCTTGAAGAACTGGGTGAGGCGGACGCTTTTCAGGCCATCCGCACTAGTGGTGACTTTGGCCGTGCCCCAGGCATCATAGCTGGTGCTGGTCTGGAGGGTGCCTGATAAAGCCAACCCTTTACACCGCAAGAGATTCAGAC
>JAPLUM010000249.1 GCA_026397605.1 Verrucomicrobiota bacterium
TGATCATACTCAAGAGGCTTCTTGATCACGGTCACTGGGCCGTGAGAAAGGATGCGGCTGAGCACTTCACTGTCAGGATAACCTGTAATGATCACGATCGGCAGATCTGGATGCAAGGCCTTGAGCTGAGAATAAACTTCATCTCCAGGAACGTCCGGCAGCTTGAGATCCAGGAAGACGAAGTCAAACTTCTGTTTCTTGGCCAAAGCGATAGCCTCAGTGCCTGTGCCAACGACGAGACGTCCGAAGCCAGCCTTCTTGAGAAACTGCTTAAAGAGAGCCTGAAGAGCTGGGTCATCATCCACCACCATGACGGTTGGCTGGCCGGACTCATCTTCCTTGCGCAGCACGTCGCGGTCGAGCAGGCTGCGCTTGATGCGCCAGCGGCCACCGATCTGCACAGCTGGGAGCTGGCCACGCTGCACGAGATAATACACGGTCGGGAGCGGAATGCGGAGATACTCGGAAGTCTCCTTGACGGTCATGAGTTCGGGTGAGTTCAGGTCGGACATAAAGTGTGTGTATAGTGAGTGTGGATTGAGTGAGCAGATGTGATTAACGCTCTCACATTCATTTCTGAGTCGAGCTTCTTATATAATTACCATGATGACAAGCCTTTTTTCGCACTTTTATTGCCCTTATAGCCGCCAGTAACAGATATTTCTACAAAATGAGTCACAAAAAAGAGAGAGTTTCGGTGTCCGCTGGGTTTTTCGGGTCCATTATCATGAGTCCGCAGAATCTCGGTTATTCACATTTTCTGTTTTTTCGTGGGTAAGCCCTGCCTGATACGCACTCTAAACAAGGTTTCCCTTTCGCGATTGCCAAAAGCCCGTATCATCCGCGCCCCTTTTCCTCTTATGATCAAAGTCGGACTCGTTTCCCTCGGCTGTGCCAAAAATCTCATCGACTCCGAAATCATGGTCGGTCACCTCCAGCAGGCTGGCATGACCATGACGCCGGAGGCGGACCTCGCCGATGTGCTCATTATTAATACCTGCTCCTTCATCGACATGGCCAAGAAGGAGTCTGTGGGCGCTGTTCACGAGGCTGTGGACGCCCGTGGCGAGTCTAAGAAGCGCAAACGCCAAAAAATCATCGTGGCTGGCTGCTTGTCCCAGCGCTTTTCTCAGGAGCTCCCAGGGCTGATGCCTGAAGTGGACGCTTTCATTGGCCTGGATCAGATCACCCAGGTGGCGCCGATCATTCAGGGGCTCATGGACAAGGAGAAAGGCGAACAAGAAAACCTTGTCACGCGCCAGCCACAGTACATCCCTGATTACGATACCCCACGCTTCCGCCTCACGCCGAAGCACATGGCCTACATCAAGATCGCTGAAGGCTGCAATCATCCTTGCTCCTTCTGCATCATCCCCCGCATCCGCGGTCGTCACCGCAGCCGCACGCAGGAGAGCGTCCTGAAAGAGGCGCGCCAGCTCATCGAAAGTGGCGTGAAGGAGATCAATCTGATCTCCCAGGACACGACTTACTTTGGCATGGATAAATGGGAAGGCGAACGCCCGAAACCACGCAGCGGTGTCGATTCCAGCAAAGGCGAGTCCCTTTCTACCCTGATCCGTGAGCTGAACGCTATCCCAGGTGATTTTTGGAT
>JAPLUM010000515.1 GCA_026397605.1 Verrucomicrobiota bacterium
CAGTCGAGCAGTTCGGGATGGGAGGGCGGATCGCTTTGATAGCCGAAGTCTTCGAGCGACTTCACAAAGCCACGACCAAAGAAGGCCTGCCATTGCCGATTGACGGTGACACGGGCAGTGAGTGGGTTTTGAGAAGCAAAGAGCCACTTGGCAAAGGTGAGTCGATTGGCTGGTGCATCCTTTGGTAGTTGGGGAAGAAAGGCTGGCACGGCGGGCGGCACTTCTTCTTTTGGTTGAAGGTATTCGCCACGGTGATGCAGCTGCGTCGGCCGTGGATTCGATGCCGGACGTTCGTTCATGACAAGTGTGGGCTGTCCGCGCGGTGGGCTTTTGCGCATGGCCAGTAGCGGGGCCACGGCTTGCTTCATTTCCGGTGCGGTTTCAAGGAAACGACGCAGCAGCACTTCGCGCTTTGATTTGTCATTCGCTGCGAGGGCTTCCTCGACCTCTGCTGAATGTCCGGTGGCTTCAGCGTGATCGCTGGTGGTCGCTGAGATGCGGAAGTGGCCGAGTGGACAGGCAAAGTGCTTTTCAAAGAGCATCTTTAAATCGAAACCGTCGGTGAGATCCACCGGTTGCTCGAAATAAAACACGGCTGCGTTCTGCACGCCGTATCAGCCGAGTACCTGCCAGCCGCTGGACATTTCAGTGTCCAGTGCTGCGCTGGCGTTGTTGGTTTTCCTGGGCTTCCGAGCGGCTTTGGCCTTCGCTTTTGGATTGGCAGGGGCGGCATCGCTGATGCGGTCTTCTTCCGCGTCGTTGGTGGCGTCGGCACGGTTGATTTCGATCCGCTGACCTTTCTGAAAGGCTTGCAGCTCACTGAGGAAGAATCCGCCGAGTGGACCTTCGTAATCCGTTAAACCTGGGCCGTCATTCGGCAGACTCGGATGGCTGGCGACTTCAAGTCGGATAGCGGTAACACCTTTGATGGGTGCTTTGAGGCTCAAGTCATAGACATCGCTCTTCGAGATGTCGCCGCTGCCGAGAATAAAACCATCGGCCTGTTGTTCGAGATGCGGCATGGTCGTCTGCATCTTCGTGGGACGAATGACTTGCCAATTGGAAGCGCGGGGTGATTCAGCTTTGATCCAGTCAACGAAGCGGCTTTGCATCGCTGCCTCACCACCAGGAAATTTAGAAGGCAGTTCGGACTCTAGTTTGGTGATCTTCTCAGCCTGAGTTTTCTTTTGCGCTTCGATGTCCGGCGTGGGGATGTAGTAGGTCGGCTCGCTGGCATTGTTTAGCAGTGCCATGGTGCTGAAATAGTCGGTGTGCAGGATGGGATCGTATTTATGCGTGTGGCACTGGCAGCAGTTCATGGTCAGGCCCATCCACGTGGTGCCCGTGACGCTGACGCGATCCACCATGGCATAAAAACGGTACTCATTGGGATCAATGCCGCCTTCTTCATTGAGCATGGTATTGCGATGAAATCCGGTGGCGATGAGGTCTTCAGATGTGGCTTTTGGTAGCATGTCGCCAGCGAGTTGCTTGATGCTGAATTGATCAAACGGCATGTCTTCATTCAGCGCTTTAACGACCCAATCGCGATACGGCCAAATGCTACGCGGACGGTCTTTCTCAAAGCCGTTCGTGTCAGCATAGCGTGCGAGATCCAGCCAGCGCCGAGCCCAGCGCTCGCCGTATTGCTTGGAGTCGAGCAGTGAGTCCACAAGCTTGTCATAAGCATCCGGCGCTTTGTCATTAACAAAGGTGTCCGCTTCCGCTGGCGTGGGCGGCAGGCCGATGAGATCGAGATAGACGCGACGAACCAGCGTGTAACGATCCGCCTCTGCCGAGAGCTTCAAGCCTTCTTTGGCCAGTCGTTCCTGAATGAATCCATCAATACTGGCTTTGACATCCGAAGTCGCTTTTGGCGGGGTATAAGCCCAGTGTGCGTCATACTTGGCGCCTTCGGCAATCCATTGCTTGAGAACGGCCTTGTCCTTTTCCGAAACGATCTTCTTCGTATGAGGTGGCGGCATTTGCTCATCTTCATCGGTGGAGAGGAGTCGCTTGATGATCTCACTCGCCTCCGGCTTGCCTGGAACAATGGCAATCTCACCCGATTTTCCACCTCCAAGAGCGGAGTCTCTGAGATCCAGCCGCAGTTTGCCTTTCCTTCCATGCTCGTCCATGCCATGGCAGGCAAAGCACTGCTGAGCCAGAATGGGGCGCACCTCCCGATTGAAGTCGATGGCGTGGGCGGCGGAAAGGCTCAGTAAGAAAGCTGGCAGATAAAGGTTCATGAATAGAGACACAGATAGAACTATCTGAGCGTGTGTCTTTTTTCGATCAATGGCCACATTAATTCAGGTATGCCGCGTAACCTAAACAGCGATGAAATGTTCGACAGACGAGTTTACGAGCTTGCTTGACCAATAAATCATGATATTAGGCATTCATGATTCACCAGCGGCCTATGTCAGGCCCCAAGTGAGTTTAACATTCGGCCAACCCCAGAAGTTATCTTCATATGTATTTCATGACAGACGATTACAGGCAAAAGTACAATGAACTTCGCAAACTGTTACTACCTCAAAAACCCACTGATTGGCGGCACGTTTTCGCTGTTTGCTTTCCCACTGCTGAGCTCGTAGCGCCAGCAACGCAGGCCGCATTGGACGTCGCCAAACTTACTCTAGGACGGCACCTGCCACCCGACTTAGAAAGTCTTCTTCTTACCTCCGATGGTGTCACTGTCGAGTCTGTCAGTCTTATCAGTTCACTTTCCGAGATCATCACAACCAACATTGATTACCGAGTTAACAGAGTTCGCGCGGACTGTATGCCATTCGATCATATGCTTTTCTTTGGCTCAGCGTATGATGGAGACATGTTTGCTTACCCGATCTCTCAGAAGGACGACTATATCGACTCCGTTTTCATTTGGGGCCACGAAATGGATTGCCGAGAATTCTTCGCCTACTCGCTGCTCGACTATGTTATGCGCCTCAGCGCTTATGCGACAAGTCCTTGATCTCACTCACTCCTGGTCAGCGAATACTCGCTAGCTTGCGAAAAGAGAAGCTGTGTCTCGCTTCCGCTCCTCGTAGGCTCGTTCGCCAGAACGAGAAGGACGTGGGTTTTGCAAGTAGCTCATGATATCAGCTTGAATCGTGGCTAAATCATGAGATTGAGTCACTTATGATACACGCGATCATCGAATACTGGGCTGACCTTTCCCGCCCCTCGAAGTATGGCTTTTGCTTGGGCGCGCTGGCTTTAAATGTGGCTCTGGTGCTTGTAACCGACAGGGTTTGGTTCTTTGGCTGGGCGGTGAGTGGCGTGCTTCTTCTCTGCACCTTCCTAAAAATTGGGGAAGATTAGGCCTCTTGCAAAACCTCGCATTCTGGTCTCGCGTGCGGGACGCCTACATCGCGCCTCGTAGGCTCGTTCGCCAGAACGAGAAGGACGCGGGTTTCGCAAGTAGCTCGATTGACTTGATTCAGCTTTTCAGCCAAAGGGTTCACAGCGTAGGAGATCGAAAGGTTTTCGCAGGAAGCTCAAAGATCTAGCTCGATATATGAGAGATGTGCTTCT
>JAPLUM010000376.1 GCA_026397605.1 Verrucomicrobiota bacterium
GCGTGCCGTAACCGGCGGCGGGGATGACTGCTTTACGTACTATAGACATGGGTCCTCATGGTAGGGCCACGATTTAGTGCTGGCAAGGCTGAGCAAGCTCTGTTCAGATAGAAAAGATCTCAAAGGATTCCATTACTTGAGCCTATGATTGTCAAAAAATGCCTCTCTATGTTGATCTGGCTCATCCTGCTTCAGGTGAGTACAGCTCAAGAGGCATTAACCACGGTGAGCGCCATCCGCTCCCTAAATTCTGAGGATCGCGAACGTCAACTGCCGGTGAAAATCGATGCTGTGGTGACTTATTATCACCCAGCCTGGGGAGTACTCTTTGTGCATGACGGTGTGGACGGCATCTGCGTCGGTGTCTCGGAAAACCAGCGTCCTACGGCCCCCTTCAAAGCAGGGACGCATCTACACGTGCAGGGGCAAATTGGTCCTGGTGAGTTTCTTCCCGTGATCCTGCCTGCCATCCTAAAATTGGGTGGTCCTGGCACGCTGCCGAATTATCAAAGAGTCAACTTTGAAGAACTCTTCACTCCAGCCATGGATGCACGCCCAGTGGAGGTGCAGGCCATTGTCAAAAGCACCTCCTTCAGTGACGAAAGCCTCATCGTGGATGTGGAGGTGGAGGGCCACATGGTCCGCACGATCTTACCCCAGAATGAACCTCTTCAAAAGCTTCCCTGGCAGCTCGTGGAGAGGCAGGTCAGGGTGCAAGGCATCGCAGGCACACACTTCAATGATCAACGCCAAATGTCTGGCCGATTGCTCTATGTTGCAGGTCTGGAGTCCTTCATCATCGACGCCAAAGACAAGCCTCAGGATGCGGCGCCATTGGTTCCTATTGAAGGGCTACTAAGAGTCGAATCACCCCTGAGACAAAAGGTGCGCGTGGTCGGCGTGACGACTCACGTGATCCCTGGCCGAGGGCTTTATTTGCGGAGTGAAGGCGGCAGCATGTTTGTCCAGACAGCCCAGCCTTTTAGCATCACGATTGGCGATGAGGTCGAAGCTGAAGGCTACCCGATCGTGACACCTTTCCGCCCAAGCCTGAGTGCCATCAATGTAAAAAAAATAGGCGTTCAACCCATCCCTAAGCCCGTGGAATTGCAGCCTGCCAAAACTCGACATAGCCGCGAACAATGTGAACTCGTCACGTTAGAGGCCGACTTTCTAGAACAGGTACCAAGCCGTGAGGGAAAAAATCTCATCTGCCGTGCAGAGGGTCAAATTTTTGAAGTCCTGTTATCAACACCACAATCACCTCAGGAGCCTCTTATGTCAGGGATGAAGCTCCGCCTCACGGGCATTTGCGATTTCATCACCACGCACCCGCTGATAATTCCACGCAACGCCACGGGCTTTCGTCTGCTATTACGCAATCCCACAGACATCGTCATCACTGCTAGGCAGCCATGGTGGGGGGAGCAGCGTGCACGTTGGATTTTTGGCAGTCTTCTGGTGCTTGCCATGGCCGTGGGAGCTTGGGCATTAACATTGCAGTGGGTGGTGAAATCTCAGTCTGATGTGATCCGAGAGCAGACACAGCAGCAGGCCACCCTAGAGGAGAGGCAACGCATCGCCCGTGACCTCCATGATACCCTGGAGCAGGAACTCGTCGGCGTGACCATGCTGCTAGATGACACGGCCAAACGCATCCAGAGCACCCAATCACCCGCCTCCCAGCCGCTGGATCTGGCTCGACGACTTTTGCGCCGAGCACGCGAAGAGTCACGCAGCACGATCCGCGATCTACGCAGCGTCACGCTCGAAAAGCGCGGCCTACCTGCAGCCTTGGAGGAGCTTCTGCGCCCCATGACCGTCCCTAGCGGCGCCCAATTCGAAGTGAAGATTGATTGTAATCTGATTAGTGTTTTCGGAAGATTGTAGTGTATTGTTATTGTTT
>JAPLUM010000703.1 GCA_026397605.1 Verrucomicrobiota bacterium
AATGCCAGCACCTACTCGGAAACGACTGTGGGAGTGAATAACAAGCCTGCTTATACCAACTTCCCAGCGCAGTTCAGCACCAGCGGTGCGTCTTTCATTTGGACATCCAATCTGGTGCTCGATAATGAAGTCATCGTCCGCTACACCGGCCCTGCTGCGGTGCAGCAAATCTCAGTCGAGCAGCCGAGTGCTACACCATTGACGGATGGCACCAGCACTGTGGCCTATGGCAGTGTCAATGTGGGCAGCACACTCACGAAGACTTTTGTGATTCGCAATAACAGCGCCACGACAGCTCTCAGCATCACCGGTGTCACTATTGACGGCACCAATGGCAGCCAGTTCACCGTCACTACTCCCCCAGCGAGCAGTATTGCCGGGAGTGGCAGCACGACGATGGTTGTGCAGTTCGCACCGACTACTGCGGGAGCCAAAACAGCTGCGATCCACATCGCCAGCAGTGATGTGTCAGTGGGGGCTGCGTTTGATGTGAATCTCACCGGCACGGGCACTACCACACCGCCAACGATCACGAATGTTACCACCAATCCGACGGTCCCGAGCAACACCGATTTGCCTTACATCACAGCCTTGGTCACGCCTGGTAGCGGCAGCACTATCTCGGGCGTGAATCTGACTTACAGCACAGGAGCACAGACCACCGCTCCGGTCTTTTGTGAGATTTTTGCCAACGCTTCAACCACGACGGCTTTTACGGGCAGTATGAACGCCTGGACCTCCACCAATGTTCGCGCTAATGGCGATGCTAAGCTCCGTGGCGGCACCGGCAATCGCTCGCCCGCCATCGTTCTGGCGAACTGCGGCACGAATAGCACTACGACCGTGACCTGCACCAGCACCACAGGCCTGATCCCTGGCATGTTGATCAGCGGCACGAACATCCCGTCTGGAGCAACCATTGGCTCTGTGACCAATGGAACAACCTTCGTGATCAGCAGCGCTGCCACTGGGACAGCCTCAAGCTTGTCCCTCACCGCAGCAGGCGTCACGCTGACTGGTTGCACGACAACTTCAGCGAGCAACTCTGTGGCCTGTCTTAGCACCAATGGACTTGCGGTTGGCATGGGCGTGGCTGGGGTGGTTACCAATCCGCCAAACCCGACCATCGCGACCATCACTCCGCCGACGACATTTACTTTGAACAACAACGTCACGACGGGTGCTACCAATGTCACGCTAACCGCGACGGGCACCGGCATGGAATTCTTCAATGGCACAGCGAACTACACCGATACGATGGCCACTACGACCAACGCCATCAGCACCACGGCACCAACGGCAGGCACGGTGGAGTTCTATGTGCGCAACGCCGATCTGTTCAACAACAATGGATGGACCTTCCAAATCTCTCCCGATGGCGGCACGACGTGGAACACCCGCTTGAGCGAAAACTTCGCAGCGAGCAGCGCGACGAACTGCACCCTGAGCAACACGACCACCGTGACATGCAGCAACACCAGCGGACTTACGATTGGCAATTCCATCCAAGGCATTCCCACTTCCATCGCCGCATGCTCGACGAATGCGACAACAACCGTCACCACGACCAACACCACTGGCCTCGTCATTGGTATGTATATCAGTGGTCCAGCGGCAGCAGGCATCCCGAACAACGCACGCATCACTTCCATCAGCGCGGGGGCGAGTTTCACCTTGAGTGCCACTGCCACAGCAACCGCGTCAAATCAGACGCTCACAGCCAACTACCTGCCAGGCAATGCAACTGTCGCAGCCATCACTCCGAATGTGTCCTTCACGCTGAATGCTGCCACGTTCTACTCGCCTAGTGTCACAGGGGTCACTCTTTCATCAATCAACCACGTTTTTGGCCTGAGGAGTTACACACTCGTCCCTGCCGATATGAGCGCGAACATGAAGCTGCGTTTCCAAATGAGTGGTTACTCTGGCGCAGTGGCTCCGGCGCGCCAGCCAGCGGTGGACTTTGATGACATCACGGTCACCCTCACCACGGGTGCCGCGCCGGTTTCCGTGGCGATGTTTGATGACGGCCTTAATGGAGACGGTGCTGCGGGTGATGGCGTGTATGGAGTGCGCCTTCCTGCGCAAATCGCCGGCACCACGGTGAGCTATTCAATCGCAGCGACTGACAGTGGATCTCAAGTCACCACACTCAGCTCTGCCGGCAGTTACACCACAGGTTCTGCACCAAGCATCACCTCCAGCGCGACCTTGCCAAATGCGACGCCGAGCGTTGC
>JAPLUM010000384.1 GCA_026397605.1 Verrucomicrobiota bacterium
TCCTTCTTGGTTGAGGCTGTCCCAGTTGGTGCCGTAGATGGGGCCGCCTTCTATGGAGAACTCTCGGTCCATCAGGTGCAGCACCTCGTGGTGAATGGTGCGGCGGAGGAAGTCCATGGATTTGACCACCGCTGGATCAAAGGTGCGCAGGCCGTAGGCGAACGAGGCCTGCGGCAGCCAGCTCATGCCTTGTCCGGCGACACCCGAGCCTCGGAAGTTGAAGGTGTCGAGCATGTAGAGGTTCTTCACGTTGAGCCGCTTCGTGATCGGCTCGGGATAAATCTCCAACTGCTCGCGGCACATGCGGATGAACGCTTTGAACTCGGTGAACTTCTTGTCGGTGAAGTAGGAGTATTCCAGCCGCACTTTCACCGGCATGGGCGGCGCTTCGGAGCCGGGTTCCCAGAGCACTTTGAAGCCCCACTGCTTCTCCAGCTTGCGGATGTCGCTTTGGATCTCGGCATCGGCTCTGATCTTGTCAACGCTGTGCGTGTCGGTCAGATCGTTCAGGCAGACGACTCGCTGATGCTCGGGAATGGTGGCAAGCGCGGACCAGAAAGCTCCATCAAACTGCAGATCGAGCGACGTCATCCAAGCCTTCACGAGGTCGATGCGATGCTTCAGTTTGGTGTCGGTTTTGGCGAGCGTGAGCAGTTGATTGAACTCCCAAGCATCCCAAAGCACCTGGTAAAGTCCCTCTCGTGCGTTGCTTGTCTTCGTGAGCCGTTTCGCGCTTTCGGTGTCGAGCTTTGAGTCATCGGACTCCAGCGTTTTCCAGTTTTCGAGGTCGAGTGGCGAATCGGGAGATTTTACGTCCGCAAGCAGGTCGTTGAACAACGTGCGGTGGATGTAACCCCGGCCAAGGACTTCGATCGAAGGAGTCATGGTCGTCGGCACGGTCACGAGGATCGCATCGCTGGCTCTATCGGCGATGAAGGTCGGCGAGTAGGTCAACGCCGCGCCTTTAGCGGTCTTGGAGATGTAAGCGTTGGCCAAGACGAGATTTTTAGGGCCGTGTTTTCGAATAAAACCAGCCGGATAACGTTTCAGCTCAGCTTCCACCCAGGCGAGAATTTGCAGCGCATGTTCGAGATGCTCCGGCTTGAGCGGGCTCACAACATGATTCTTGGCAAACACCGAATCAACGACCTGCGCGAGCTTCAATGAGAGTCCGAAGTCGGTATTGAACCGTTGCGCCACCGTGGTGAACTTCGGGTCTTGCTCAATCGCCTCGACAGCAAGAGATGAGGAGGTGAGCAATAGCAAGGAAACGAGGGCAAGACATAAATGGAAGCGGAGCATGATAACTCGAAGGTAACGGCGCCTCGCTGGCATTCCATACGTTCACCCTTCAACTTTGCGTATCGCAGTAAAATGAACGCGCTGTTGTAATCGGTGATCGTCGCGGTTGGAAAGAGTGGCATTCTCCCCGAATCGCGTGAGTAGTTGCTACCTCACCACACGATAGAGGCTCTTCCCTCGCGAATCGAAGTGCTCGAAGGTCAGTTCATCACCGGCGGTGATTTGCAGAAAGCCGCCGTTGGGTGTGGGAGAGGTGTAGAGTTGTCGGACGAGTGCTTGTGGGTCAGAGCCTTTTTTGTCGCCGGGGGCGACGCCCATGCGGGAGTTTTCATCGTTGAGCGCACCGCAGGCGAACTCTTCGATGCCGGAGGGATGGATGCTGTGGTATTGCCAATGACGGTCGCCGCAGATGAGCTTGAGGTTATTGATTTGGTTCTCCTTCAGCCAGGCGAAGAAGGCATCCGCCTCGTGGCGGAAGCCGTGGAGATCGGAGTGATTGTCGATCTTCTTGAGGTCATCCGGCCCGACCATGGGCGTGGGCGAGATGAGTATCTTCCATTTCGCATCACTGGCCTTCAGGGTGCTCTTCAACCAGTCGCGCTGCTCCGTGCCCCAGATCGATTTTTCGGGGCCATCGGCCATTTCGTTGGGTGAGCGATAGTCGCGTCCCTCGGTGAGCCAGATTTGCAGATCTTTGCTGACACGATGCGTGCGGTAGGTGGGCTTATCACTATCGACGGCCAGCATGGGCAATTGCTCGCGGAACATGTCGATGCCCGTTTTCGGCAGTGGCAGATCGTCGGTGGAGTTGTCGGACTCGTTGTAGCGGAAGTCGTGGTCGTCCTTGGACCAATAGGTCGGCACGCGGCGGAAGAACTCGATCATGCGCGGAAACCGAAACTGCTCGTGCCAGCATTGACGCAGTTGCGGGACAGTTTTGGCTACACGCAGCGGGTGATCGTAATAAACAATGTCGCCCGTGCCCACAAAGAAGTCCGGGCGCAGCTTCAGCATGGAGTCGAAGGATGGATAGCCGAGGCGTTTGTCCTCGTCCGTGGCTGTCAGGGGTCCACTTGCTTTTCCCTTTTTGCCAAGCATGAATTTGTTGTAATTCATGCAACTGCCAACAATGAAACGCACGGGTGTGGCGCTGGCACCACCGGCCAAGGTCTTGAACGAACAGCTCGGACCCGCCTGAGCCGTCGCCACCGTGGCACCAAAGAGAGCGCGGTAATGGTAAACCGTATTCGGCTTCAGGCCGCTGAGTTCAGCCCGCACGATGAAGTCATGCTTCTCAATCGCCTTTTGAAACGGCGTGTGCTGTGCCTCGCTGAAGTCTTCCTTCGTGCTCCATTCAAAACACGTTACGCCATCTGCTCCCAGCAGATCACCATCGGCAGCGAGTTGCATTGCGGCTGTTAGGCGCGTTTGCAGCAGGGCCGCCGCGTCCGTGACTTCACCCACCATCGTTCCCTGTCCGAGGACGATTGTCTCCGACTTGGATTCAGCAGCGAGGAGAGACGGGCCACGCCACGCAAGCAGCGGCGAAACTTTTAAAAGGAGGCGGCGAGAAATGTTCATGGTGGAGAGGCAGTCGTGAATTAGCACAGATCTTAACTCCAACCATTTCCAAAACCTGCTGAAATGATCTCACTAAAATCTCCACTACCGCACTGCTCAGTTTTCAGAGTTGGCACTAACTATTTTTTGAGCCAACCCAGATCGACGAGGAAACTATCGGCTTCAGCGAGGGTCTTGGCGGAATCCTCGCCACGATTGAAGAAGCCGTGACCTGCGCCTTCATAGCCGACAAGCTTGCACGGCCTGCCTGCCTTCCTCATCACACTTTCGAACGCGACGACAGAAGCATAGGGAACAGTGGTGTCTGCCTTGCCATGGAGAATCAAGGTCGGCGGTGTATGCGGGCCGATGTGATGCGCTGGTGAGATCTGGCTCGCCTCCGCACCAAGTCGTTCGACGCTGAGCCCAGCTCCAGCTCCTTCGGGTTGCCAGCCCGCGATTGGAGCGAGCGTGCAGGCGGGGTTAAAGAGAATCATGGCGTTGGGACGTTCATCGCTGCCGAAGCCGCTGATCGTGCCAGTAGCGGCGGCCAGATGACCGCCGGCTGAGCCTCCAGATGCGGCGATCTTGGTTGGATCAATGCCAAGACGCTGGGCATTTTCTCTGACCCAGGCGATGGCCGCTTTGGCGTCTCTTACGCATTCCACCACTTGGACACCTTGCCGAGACTTCACACGATAATCAGCGGTGATGGCGATCATGCCACGCTTTGCAAAATGCCGTGCCTGATTCTCGAACTGGTTCGGTGATCCCGAATTCCAACCACCACCGAAGAAGAACACAATCGCGGGTTTCGGTGCTTTGGGATCTGACTCTCCAAAGATCCAAAGCTTTAGCTCGGTGGAGTCGATCTTTCGGTAGGTCTCGACGCGGGCGTCCTTAAATGTGGGTGGATAGGAAGGCGCAGCCAAGAGCGGGGCGGCAAGAAGGCATAGAAACAGACGGATCATGGTTTTGATTGGATGTGGAAGGATTGGGTTCGACAAGCTAAACAGCAGATAACGGAATTGGTTTCTGGACACTGTGCAGCTCACGAAGAATCACTATGGGACGGCCTTCTCCAGGTCTCATTTCTAAATCGAGTGACAGATGTCGCAATGGGTTTTGAAGGATTGTCTCAATTCCCTTTCAGTGAAGGAACCATTCAATGCGATCACGGTCTATCAGGCTCTCCAGTTATCACTCAATGCGCACGCGCAGGAAACAGAGATTGCCCACAGGTCTTGGAACCCCATAGCTCATGGTTGCACCAGTGCCGTTGAGGGAGGGCGAGATGTCAGTCCAGTTCTGCATGTCCATCGTGCACTGCACGCGATAGCTGCGGGTGGCTTTGCTAGGCCAGACGATTTGAAGCGTTGAACCCGAGTTCGTGAGGACACATGATTTGACTCTAAACGTGTCGGTAGGGCTCAAAGGATCGGTATCAGCGACGGCTTCCGCGACATCGGATTGACCATCGTGATCAAAGTCAGTAACAGTATTAGTCATCAAAACGGGTTTCGATTCTACCATAGACATGGCAGCTAGCGGGGCACTGCCAATAGTGTAACTGGCTTCAAAGACTCGGCTAATCGTTGAGCCTTTGACAGAGATGGCACGGAGCTTGCCTGTGTGATCCATCAACACGCTACCGCCACTGGCCACGCTTGAGCTGGCGAGTGTCGGCGCGGTCCCGTCGGTTGTGTAGTAGAGGATGGCGGATGCGTCTGCGGCGGTGAGAGTGACGCTAATCTCGGTAGCGAAGATGCCGCTTACTGGACTGAAGAGGAGGGCGGTTGGCGCGGTAAAGGCCGTCACACGGTCCGTTGCACTAATGATGATGGCGTCGTCACTGACCGCAACTTCGCCTGCGAGATTGATCGTTTGAAGGAGGTTTCCACTATATCGCCCGAAGATGCGAGTATCAACGGAATTGGGGATGATGAGCAAGTCATCTGTAACGACTGGTGCTACGTGACCCGTGGGGGTGTTCATCAATGGCAGGCTGTATGTCCGAATGAGTGATCCATCTGATGCGTTGCGAGCCTCAGCTCTGGGTGCTGACGTCAAGACGGCGTAAACCTCACCATTCGATATCGCAGGGGTACCAGTGAAAGAGCCCACCACACTCCACGCAGGGATATGGTTAGTGAGATCAATGCAAGTCAAGGTAGCCGGGGAAGTGGATGAGTAGCTTACGCTGTTATTGGTGAGAAAGGCCCGTCCATCTGCGAAGGCGACCGTACGATACATGGAGTAACCGGACCAACCAAGATCAAAAGACCAAAGTGCGGCTCCTGTCGTTGCATTATGACGAGTGAATACACCCTTCACAAAACTATAAAGTCCGCTTTGATATAGGGATGGCGTCCAATGATCATACTGTTCGAGGTTCTTAAAGAACAACTGTGTTCCATTAAAGCCAAAACCATACATGCCACCATAGCTTCCACCATTAATAAATATACCCTGCGCATTCACTGCTGGTGCCAAATACTTCTCCCATTGGCATCCAACTGAGGAGCTCCAAACGATGCTTCCGTCGGCAGCGGAGACACAAGTGATGCGAGCGTCCGTCTGTTGACCGTTCTGTAAATATACTTTGCCAGCGTAGTAGGTCGGTGAATTGATGGAATTAACTGCATAGCCGGAAGTTGTGGCGACGTTTTTGCTCCACAAGACAGCGCCAGTGCGTTCATTTAGCGCAGTGAGCATCGGCAGAGATGATACGTTGGAGGTGACGAATACTTTACCTTCACCGGTCGCCACCTGCCTGCTGCCTGCTGATGTTGTGTAGGTCCACCTTGGAGTGTAGGATAAGCCTGAGAGCATTGCTGGCGAGTATCCGGTATGCTCAGGCCCATTGCCAAAGGTTGACCATGAGCCGGTAGCGGAGGTGACGTAGGTGATGGTAACGGTGCCTGTTGAAGAGAGGCCAGCAGGATCAGCGATAGTGTAGTTGAACGAATAAGCACCACTGTTCGCCATTGAAGAGGACTCATAGCGCAATGAGCCATCATTGTTACGCACGACGTTGCCAACAGCAGGTTGGGTGAAGCTGGTGATGGTGAAGGCGTCGCTATCGACGTCGATGTCGTTTTGGACTTCACGCAGCGGACTGAGGATGTCCCCCGGGCGCACTTGGCGTTCGTCAGACACAGCTATCGGAGCGTCGTTAGTGGGGGTGACGTTGATGGCGATCGCGGCTGAGGAAGAGATGGTATTACCGTCTGATGCCTTGAAGGAAAAGGTGGAGAGAGCATTGCCAAAGCGGTCTTGGGGAGGCAGGTACATCACTTGGCCTCCCGAGTTTGCCACCAAAGCGGGTGCATTTGTTATCAGAGCCCCCTTCGTATTCGATGCCGTGACTTGATAGAGTTGTCCGAAAGCTGGAAGACTGGTCACCTGATACTTGAGGTGTCCAGGCTGCGTGTCAGTGGCAACGAGTGTAATGATTACCGAGGTGTCTTCATTCGTGGATATCGCGGCGCTCGTGGCGAGGGGCGTGGGATTATTCGGATCTGGCGCTTGGAAA
>JAPLUM010000045.1 GCA_026397605.1 Verrucomicrobiota bacterium
GAATGAGTTTGATCCGCATGATTTTATGGAAGCTCTTTTCTCGCTTTTAAGCCGCCTCTCGTCAACGCGCGAGATCGTCTCGCCTCAGGCTAATTCAACACATCCACCGTGGGCCGCTTGTAGTTCTGTGACAGTTCCCAGGCTTGCTGTTATTGTGCAATCATCTTCACATGGTGGATGGTGCGTCCTTGTCGGCTGCGTGGGCGGTCGGCAAACATAGAGCTAGGCTGATGATGAGTGGCTTGAGGGTGGGCTTAGTGATGACATTGGAGTCAGTCTAGACAGATAAAACCATTCTGCAATTCCGTCACATCTTCTCCAATTCCGTTACGCTCGTGTTGGTGCTTTGGCCAAATTGATCCACTTCTGTTCCCAGGTGTTGGGCGAGTTGGACGAATTGGTTGCTCGGGGGGACGTTGTTCTTGTGGTCTATTGAAGCGCTGAGGCTGAAACACTGCGGACGCTTATACCGGTGAAGGCGGTAGTATCTTTGATCTTCTTAATGCGTGTGTCTTTGGCATTGATCCAAATGGGTGAGGTGCTGCCGTCGAGACGCCGCAGACGGAGGTTGTCGAGATAGACTTTGAAGGTGCCCGCTTTGGCACCAGTGAATACGAGGCCGTGTTGACCGAGGGGGCCTGGTGCCGCAGTGCAGAGGCCGATGATGCGGTGCTCCCAGGTGCCGGTTTTACCTTGATTGGGTGGGCCTAGCGCTTGCTCTCGGCCATATTGGTCCAGGCAGTTGCGAGGGCGGAATAGCACGTCCGTGGTGCCGCTGGGATTGTTTTTGAAGGGCGAATAAAAGAAGCCTTCTCTGAGGCTATCCGTCGCGGTGGCGATGTCGAACTCTACCCAATCGGTGGCTTCTAGAAAGCCGACCCAGGTGGCGATGGGGATGACGAGTTGGTCTTTAGCGGTGGCTTTTGGTGTCACGGTCACGGTGACTTCGAGCACGTCGCCCTCAGCTGCTGGCACTGCGTGATACTTCAGCGGTGCGGGTCGGTGTGACAGAGCTGCGCCCAGTGAGTCCACCCAGGCATCCATTTTGGCAGTGAGAACTTTAACGACATCGGGATGGGTGGCGGCAACGTTGGTCGTCTCACTTTCATCACTCTGCACATCGTAGAGTTCAAATCGCTCCATGCCTCGGTGGAGCTTCCACTGCGGCGTGCGCAGGACGTCTTGTCCATGCCAGACGAAGTAGTAGCTCTCGACGGGACTCTGTCCGCGTGTCTTCAGCGCAGGCCAGAGGTCTTTGCCATCAAGCGGACGCGTCTTGGGCATCTCGCCGTCGATCATGGAGATAAGCGTGGGGAAGAGATCGAGCGCTCCGCAGAATCCATCCCAAGGCGTGCCGCCAGTGAGCCCGCCATTGGGCCAATGGATAGCGGTGGGCAGTCGAATGCCGCCTTCAAAGAGGCTGTGCTTACCGCCTCGCAGCGGGAGATTGCAGCCAGCTTTTGTGGCACCGTTGTCACTGGAGAAAACAACGATGGTGTTCTCACGCAGGCCGTTTTTGTCCAACTCTGCAAGGATGTCTGCCACGCTTTGATCCAAGGCCTGCACCATCGCCGCATAACTGCGTGCAGTAGGATCGGTGATGCTGAAATCCACTTTGGCGAGGTCACTTTCCTTGGCCTGATAGGGCTCATGGACGATCTGAAAAGGCACGTAACAAAAGAACGGCTCACTGCGGTGCTCGCGGATGAACTCGGTGGCGTGCTGTGTGATGAGGTCCTGCGTGTAGCCGGTGTCCTGCGGGCGATGCTCCCGATTGTGCCACCAGCGCGGCGGGCCTGCATTCGTCTTCGGTGCACGTCGCGCGAAGTAGTCGGGTCCGCCGCCATAATAGATCCAGGCTTCATCAAAGCCGTGCTCATTTACACCGATGCCGGTGGCCACATACTTGCGCTGCGGCTCAGCCTTCCAGGCTTCATCAAAGGCGCGGTGAAACTCCGGCGTATCAGGGTCTTCGCCGTTGTGCCATTTGCCAAAGACACCTGTCTTGTAACCATTGGCTTTGAAGGCCTCTGCCAGCGTGGTTTCCTCCTTAGCAAGTTCGCCATTCACCTCAGGCCCGGTGCCGACGCGGAACGGATGCCTCGACGTCAGCAGCATGGCTCGTGTGGGTGAGCAAACGCACCAGCCCATGAACTGCCGTAACTCCACGCCCTGCTTGAAGAGGCGATCAATGTTCGGTGTCTTGATGCTGCCGCCGGGGTGGTGGCTGATGTCACTCCAGCCGAGATCATCCGCTAATAGAATGACGACGTTGGGCTTTGGTGAAGTGGCAGCATGGGAGGATGAGTTACTGCTGAGAAGTAGCGCCAGGCAGAGGAGACAAAAGAGGAGCAAGTTCATGGTTTGGTGAAGTGATAAGAAGAGAGCGTGAAGCATGGGGGCGAGAGGTCTATTTTTTGTTTTTCGCGCGGTCCGCGTCACGGGCGGGGGAGCGGCCGGTGAGGGGCCCGTTGGGGTCTTCGGTGCGTGCGGATTTCATCAGGGCTTCCGCACGGGCCAGGAGTTCCGGGTGGGCGGCCCCGGGTTGTTTTGATTCGGGAGCATCGGTCGCGTGGTCGTCGATGTGGGGTGACATCACCACCTTGTCGCCCTAGCAGCCGAGCTGCGGGCGCATGTCGTCGGAGGAGATGAAAAGAACATTGAGCGGCTGCGCCGAAGCATTCAGGGCCAATCCAAGTGTGAGAAGAATGAGTTTGATCCGCATGATTTTATGGAAGCTCTTTTCTCGCTTTTAAGCCGCCTCTCGTCAACGCGCGAGATCGTCTCGCCTCATGCTACTTCAACACATCCTCCGTGGGTCGTTTGTAGTTTTGCGACAGCTCCCAGGCTTGCTCTTTGATCCATTTCGTCTGTTCGGGCGGCAACTCGCCGTCATACTTGAGCTTTCTCGGGTCGATGCCTTCCATGAAGGTGTAGAACATCACCGCATTGGCATAGTAGGCGAGGTCGCTGCCATGCCGGAGGTCCTTATACCAGACGGCCTCGCCCCACTTCTCTGCGCCTCGCATCCACAGCACTCCATTGGGCACGAGCAGGGTGGGATGCGTCTTTCCCTTCACGGTCAAGGCATCGAGGCGATCCTTCATCACCCAATGAATCGCTTCCAATGGAGCAAAGAGTTCCGCTGTGCGCTCGGCGGCTGGCATGTGTGGGTAGCCGAGATACAGCACCGTGCGCGCGCCTGTGGCGGCGATGTGTTCATGCATCTCCTGCGCCGCAGCGAGAGTCTTCTCGGCGGTCGCAAGTCGATCCGCAGGAGACATGCCTTTGCGCAGTGAGTCTGTCGGTGGCCCCTCGAACCAATACGAAGTGCCCTGCACAAAGACCACATCGGTGAAGCCACCCTTGGCAATGGTGCCCAGTGCATCGTGCTCCTTGTCGCCTTTGAACTTCTCCAAACGAGCGCCGCCTTTCGTGACTGGCGTGATTTTCCAATCCTTGCCCTCGGCTTGTGCTATCATCTTCACATGATGCATGCTGCGACCAATCATGCTGTTGCCGATGAATAGCAGGCTGCGGTCGGGCTTCTGCTGTGCGAGCGCAGGTAAAGACAGCGCTAGGCTGATGAATAGGAGTCGAGTTGTGGGCATGGCAATTTTTGGTTTAAGGTGAGATGAGGTGGCGGTTAAGAACGGAAGCATTCTTGGTTTGTAGCTTGCAGTCTGGCCTTTCCGCACCCCAACAACCATGAAATCGAAATAGTCCAACTGGGCGAGCTTTGCGACGAAGAGCGTCAGCACGCTGACAGTGGTGCAGTCCGTCGATCTTTACTAAAGGAAGGACTGGCCTACAATGATGCCGCCGATGATCCGATTTCTTCTACTTTACCTCACACTCACTCTCGAAGCATCTCTAGCAGAGAATGCTCCAAAACAAGTCATGGTCATCGCGATGATGAAAGCGGCGGCACGAGGGGACGAGAATGAGTGGCACATGTGGCGGTATCCGGGGCATTCACCGATGAAGGCAAATGCGGAGGGCCGACACGACATCGCCGCGCCGATGTATCCGCTCATCGGACCGTATGATGTGAGTGATCCCGACTACCAGGATTACATGATCCACACGTTGCGCATGATTGGCGTGGATGTGGTTTCACTCTGGTGGCCGAAGAGCAGCGTGGCGCTGACGTATCAAGGCAAGCACACTCTGCGCGACGTGCGACAGGCCTTTGCGCAGCGCTTGGTCGGCACTGGCATTCATGCCTGTTTGCGGGGTGGATTCAGTAGTGAGGCGGAGCTGTCGGCGCAGCTCAAGTTGCTCGGTGAAAGCCAGTGGCAGATCGAGAAGCGGCCCGTGATCACCTTCTTCGTGCCACCCAAAGAAGAAGTGCTCAGTATCGCTCGACTTTTGACATGGAAACAATCCCAAGCCACGCCGCCTTGGATGCTGCACGTGCTGCTAGATGCCACCGAGAGCCGCTACACGAAGGCGGAATGGGCGGACGGTGTGTATGGTTGGGTCGGTCGGGTGCGTGGCAACGGCGCACAGTTTGCCTCGGGCGAGTTCGGCACACCGCCACGCTACTACAGCCACCTCACCCGCAGTTCGGATGCGGGTGGGCTGAACGTGCAGAAGGAATGGCAGGCGGTGCATGATCGTCACATCAGCGACTACGCACCGGCCGTCTCGCCGGGATTTGATGATCGTGAAGTCGGAGCCTGGGGACAGAAGACGAAGGACAAGCGAGCCAGCCTTACCGGCATCGAGCGCAGCCCTGGTGAACTGCATCGCGGCACCGACACCTATCGCCAGCGCTGGGAACAAGTATTGAGTCGGAAGGACACCGCGCTCGTCGTGATCCCCACCTGGGACGACTGGAATGAAGGCAGTCAGATCGAGCCAAGCGTGGAGGATGGTGTCGCTTGTTTGGAGGTCACGCGCAGTTGCATCGCTCGTTTCAAAGGGCTGTCCTCGGCAGCTTCTGGTAACGTGGATCTTACCCTGCCTAGCCACCTCTATCGCCTTCGCAAAGCTGCCGCGAAAGCTAAGGATGATGAAACCGTGACCAAAACCTTCGCACTCTCCGCCGCCATTCTTGCTGCCCATGATGCGGTAGATTTTGAAATCATCGCGAAGCAGGTGGAAGGGATTATTTCAGAGAGCTATCCTGCCAGCAGCATCACGAACACTAGATACTGGTCACCTCCAGTAGAGTAGCGTTTACCTACTTTCTGTTCAGCAGCGACTGGTCCGACTTCACTGGCTGATGTGCATTTCAGTCAGGCAATGGAGTGTAATAGCTGTCTAGAAGGCAAGCTTCGCTGCGTTCACAATGCATCCCATGAAATACTTGTTCTGCGTTTTTGCTCTCCTTACCGGCCCATCAGTGGCCGCCGAGCCATCGAAGCCCAACATCATCCTCATCCTCGCCGACGACCTCGGCTATGGCGACGTGGGTTGCTATGGCGCGACGAAGGTGAAGACACCGAACATCGACCGACTCGCAGGCGAAGGACGGCGCTTTACGGATGCGCACTCGGCTTCGGCGGTTTGCACGCCTTCGCGTTATGCGCTGCTCACGGGCGCGTATCCGTTTCGGAAAGACCTCTGGGGGCCGGTGATGAATCCGAGTCCGCTGGTGATCGAGCCATCACGAATGACCATCGCCAGTCTGCTGAAGCGCGAGGGTTATGCGACCGCGTGCTTCGGAAAATGGCATCTCGGGTTCGGTAGCACACCCAAGCCTGATTGGAATGCCGACCTCAAACCCGGCCCACTCGAACTTGGCTTTGATCACTACTTTGGCATTCCAGTCGTGAGCAGTCATCCACCCT
Source organism: Verrucomicrobiota bacterium (assembly GCA_026397605.1). Classification (GTDB taxonomy): domain Bacteria; phylum Verrucomicrobiota; class Verrucomicrobiia; order Verrucomicrobiales; family Verrucomicrobiaceae; genus Prosthecobacter. The sequence goes on from JAPLUM010000045.1 coordinate 5,799, forward strand.
TTGTGTGGGTGGACGATCATCGCGTGGTCGGGCTCGATCCTGCCGATCCGCTCGTTTATGGAGGCAAACCTCCAACCCAGGAGTTTCAGGAGAAGATGATGAAGCCAGCGATCTCCGGCGGCAAGGCGGCGCATGCGCTGTATCGCGATGAAGAACTCGGCACCACGCTCACCGAAAAGGCAACGGCATGGATGAAGCAACAGGCCTCAACCAAGAATCAACCACCAGGAACAAAGAACCCATTCTTCCTCTACTTCGCCACCCCGCACATTCATCATCCGTTCACACCGGGCGCAAAGTTTAAAGGCAGCAGCCAGGCCAGTCACTACGGCGATTTCATTCAGGAGTTTGATTGGATGGTCGGCGAGGTGATGCGCACGCTCGATGAACTCAAGCTCAGCGATAACACTCTTATCATCCTCAGCAGCGACAACGGCGGCATGTTGAATCAAGGCGGTCAGGACGCTTGGGCAGTCGGTCATCGACTGAATGGCGACCTGTTGGGTTTCAAATTTGACTCATGGGAAGGTGGCCATCGTGTGCCCTTTATCGCCCGCTGGCCGGGCAAGATCCCGGCGGGATCGTCGTCTGACCAACTCATCTGTCAGGTGGACATGCTGGCCACCTTCGCCGCGCTCACCGGCAGCCAGCTCACAGGTGCCGATGGCCCGGACAGCTTGAACATCCTACCAGCGCTCATAGGCACACCCGAGAAACCTCTGCGTGATCATGCCGTGTTCGCACCCAGCAAAAAAGCAAACCTCGCACTCCGCGAAGGTTCTTGGGTCTATATCGGAGCCCAAGGCGGTGGCGGCTTCGAGGGCAGCAAAGTCGGCAGTCACAACTTTGGCGGTCCGGCCGCACTCAAGTTTACTAGTGAAGCAAACAGCGATGTCGAAGACGGCAAACTGAAGCCCGATGCTCCCACTTCCCAGCTTTACGATCTCGCGACCGATCCAAGGCAATCACGCAACATCATCCACGACCGCCCCGAAGTCGCCCAGCGCCTTGCCGCACGGCTGGCGGAGATACAGAAGCAATCAGTTACAAGATAGTGGATAAATATTGATGATAAGGGCAACGGCGTTTTCTATTCCTTTGTTTCCTATCTAGCCTTTCATTCTAGAGCTGAAGTCCTCGACCATGAAGTTTGCCATTCTCGCTGCCATCGCCCTTAGCACTCTCGTTCAAGCCAGCGAAGACATCACCACGCTCACCGTGCTCCCGCAGCATCGTTTGCAGACACTCGATGGCATGGGCTGCGGTGCCATCTTCTATGAAGGGCACATGACGAGCCTCGCCGCTCGTGGAAAAGCCGTCGAGCAGGAGCAGCTCTATGACGACATGTTCGCGAAGGTGCGCACGGACTTCCTGCACCTCATGATCCGTCACGATCACGAACCGCAGAATGACAACGCCGACCCCTATGATCCGCAGTTTAAAGACGAATGGTTCGCCTATGCCGAGAAGACCGCCGCCATCTGTGCGGCGGCAAAGAAGCGTCAGCCAGCGATGAAACTGTATGCCACACTCTACTCGCCGCCGCCGTGGATGAAGACGAATGGCGAGGTCTCCGCAGGCGGAAAGAAGCTCGGCACACTGTTGCCTGATATGGAGCTGGAGTTTGCCGAGTTCTGCTGGGCGTTTCTTGATTGGATGCATCGCCATGGGCAAAACATCGACTACCTCAGCATCACGAACGAACCGGATTGGCCTCACACGCAACCGGGCTGCTGTTTCACTCCGCAAGCACACGCAGCTCTCTTTGCCAAGGTCGCTGCCTATCTGGACACCATGGCCACCAAGCGACCCGAAGTGCCTCGCGTAAAGCTCGTGGCTCCGAATGTGCTCAGCGCCGTGAGTTGTGCCGAGAAGTGGTTGCCGCCATTGTTTGAGCAAGCCGGAGCCAGCGTCGATGTCATCGGCGCGCACGACTACGACCGACGCGGTGATCGCTGGCGCACGCTCACCGACAAAGCCGCAGGCCGTCCCGTGTGGCTCACCGAATGGTGCGTGAATGGCCCCGACAAATCGCCGAACCTCTATCACTCCGCCTCACAGTATTGGCTC
>JAPLUM010000462.1 GCA_026397605.1 Verrucomicrobiota bacterium
CATCGTGCGCCACTCGGGGTCGCCATCCTTGAGCGTGACCTCCGACAGCATGGGCTGCAAGGTTTGCGGTAGGTCCAGTGGCCCGACTTTGGCGTCTCCGGGGACGATACCGAGGCGGAACGGTTGGCGGGTGTCTCTACCGAAGATTTCGGGATCATACGGGTGCTCGCGGTTCGCAGCTTTGACCAGCACCTGCACCTCGTAGAAGCCATCGGCAGGCACGCCATCTTCGAAGTCGTTGAGGAAGGCGTAACCACCCGTGTGTTTGTCGGAGTCCATGCACTCCAGCACGAGCAGATGCTTGTTGTCGTATTCGTTGCGCTTCTTCTCGGACTTCGATTTGGTTTTGAATTCGCCATTGAAGTGCCAGGTCTGCTCTTTCGGTGCCTCCTGTTGGGCGAAGACCTTTTCCACCACGGCATCGGCGGCGTCGAGGTATTGATCAAGGAGGTAGCCGGAGGTTTGAAGCACGTCGCCGAGGTTATCCATGTGCTCCTCCGCTTGATCGCGGGGGAACTTGGTGGTCGGATCAAAGGCTGCCATGTTCAGCGAGAAGAGATCGCCGATGGTGTGGAGGTATTCGTGTCGGTTTAAACGACGGAGAACTGTGCTGCCGCCCGTGCTGGCGAGGGCTTCACGGCCTTGCGTGAGCGCAAGGGTGGCCTGCTCGAGGAAAGCTTTGAGTTCGTCGGAGGATGGTTGTTTGGACTTTTTTGGCGGCATTTCGCCGAGGTTGATTTGATCAAGGATGTCTTTGAGATCGATCAACGTGTCCACCTTGGCGACGGGAAGCGCGAGGGTGTCAAAGCGGCGGTCGCCTTTTTGTTTTTCGGAGCCGTGGCAGTCGTTGCAGTAGGTGGCTAAGAACTCGGAGGGGCCGGCAAAAAGATTGGCGGTAAAAGATAAGAAAAGTAGAAAGCCCCATTTATTGGCGGTGGGTCGTGACGGTAACATGGTTGCGCGTGATTGTGAGAGTCGAGGGGCTCCAAATCGCTGAAGCATGGAGAGATAAAGATTACACAGCGGCTGCTTGCCCAAGCCTTTCTCGGGATACGCTTTGTGCTCGCCGTGCTTGAGGCCGCCACCGGCGAGGATGATGGGGAGGTTGGAGTTTTGGTGAGAGTTCGCATTGCCCATGCCGCTGCCGAAGAGGACCATGGAATGATCCAGCAGTGTGCCGCCACCGTCTTGGATGCTCTTGAGCTTCTCCAAGAACCTAGCGAACTGCTCCACCTGATAACGCTCCATTTTGATGAGGCCTGCGATGGCATCGGGGCGCTGGCCATGGTGGGAGAGGCCGTGGTAGCCACCGTTTAAATTAAAAGCGGACGCTTCAAAATCACCGCCGATCTCCAGCGTGGCGATGCGCGTGGAATCAGTCTGCAAGGCGAGCGCGATGAGGTCATACATCACGGGTAGATCGGAGACGAAGTCCTTGTTGTCTGGCTCGTCGATCTTCGCCTCCGGCTTTGGCACATGCGCCCACTTGCGGCGGAGTTCGATCTGCTTTTCGACATCGCGGACCGAGGTGAAGTATTCGTCGAGCTTTTCTTTGTCGCGCTGAACGAGCTGACGCTGGAGAGACTTCGCATCACCCTGCACGGCGTCGAGGATGGAGCCTTTCATATCGAAGCGATCCAACGCGGCAGCGATGTCTGCTGCGCCATCGGACACGAAGAGCTTCCGAAACAACTCACGCGGTGTGGCGATGGGTGGAACGCGGGTGCCACTGCGGGTCCACGACATGAGGCAGCCACCGTGGATGCCGCTTTCCGAGCCGAGCGCGAGCGTGGGGAAGCGAGTGGCTCCGCCCAAAGTCTCGGCGGCTCTTTGATCGAGCGTGATGTTGCCCTCCGGCATGCCTTTGGCGTCGGCGGTGCGCACGCCACTGAGGAAAGAACTCATGGCGAAGTGTCCGCCTTTGACGCCGTGATCGAGCCCCGAGTAGAGCGTAAAGTCTTTTTGATGCGGCTTCAGCGCCTGCACGGAATCTGGCAGCTCGTAGTCCCCGCCTGTTTTGGTGGGGAAGAATGCGGGCGGATAAAAGCCGAGTAGATTGCCGATGCACACCATGCGCATGGGAGGCGATGCGGCGGCGGCTTTGGCAGAGACACGCCCGGTGAGCGACTCCAGGAATGGCAGAGCCATGCTAATGCCAGTGGAGCGGAGGAAGAAGCGGCGATTGAATGTCGAGGTCATAGTTTTAAATCAGGGAAGTGAGGTTTCCGAAGAGAGCAGGGAGACCTGCACCTCATCAAGGTAATGCACTGAAGCGGGTAGTGAAGCATCCTCAGGCGGGACGGCACCGAAGATGAGCGCCAGGGTCTTCGAGCCTGGGGGCAGGCGCAGGGTCATGGAGAAAGTTTGCCAGCCAGCCGAACCGGGCACGCTGTCAAAGCGCTGCGACTCGGAGACGACACCATCACTTTCCACCTTGGACCAAAAGTTCTTCGTGGCCTGTACGGGCGCTTCATCGAGGGCGATGGCACGAATCAGGTATCGCGAACTGGTGTCGTTATTCGTGGCGCAGAAAGAAGCCGACACTTCGACCTCGGTATCGTTCGTCATGGCAGAGGCAGGGAGCGAACGAAGGTCGAGCACCTGATAGGCGCGGGAGGTATGGTTCCTCACGGTGCTCTCACGTGGAATCTGCTCCAGGCGCAGCATGTGATTTCCTGCCAAAGGTGTGATTCCCCCCTCCGCAGGCACCATCTTGGCGTTATCGATGCCCCATTGCCCGGCTTGAGACGGCAGGCCATCGTTCAGGGTCTGTTTGGGATCTTCCAAACCGGCATCGTAAACACTCAGCGGCATCTTCCTCACCGCCGAACGCTGCGTCACATACCCAAACACCACTGACGTGCAAAGCATGCCAAACACGATACCCGCAGCGGCCGCGGTAAGCGGACGCCAGGTGAACCAGCGAGCAGGCTGGCGAAGGGCCGTGGGAGCGGGACGTGGTGCCGCTTTGGCTACGGTGCCCAGCGCCATGTCGAGATTCATGTAACGCACGTAAGTTTCGCGGAAGTCGGGGTCTTCGCGCAAGCTGGCTTCGAGCTGCGCGAGTTCCTCTGATGAGGCGTTTCCATCGCGACTTTGGCGGATGATTTCAAAGCGTGGATCGTTTGTGTTCATGTCAGTTCTTCGGTAGCGAGCACACGACGTGTGCAGTCCATGAGTGTTAAGCGAATGCGGTGCAGGGTTTTGTAGAGCGCCATCGCGGTGCGGCCCAGTTGCGTGGCCAGATGATCGATCTTCACGCCTGGCGCATACGCTGTCTGCACGAGTTGCCGCTGATCTTCGGGGAGCTTTTGCAGGCAGGTGTCCAGAGCACGGCGCTCTGCCTCGAGCGAATCTGAATGCTCCAAGACCGTCTGCGAGAGCAGTTCAAAGACTTCATCTCCAAACGTGTGCCGGTCCCGTGCTCGATCCCGCCTGAAAGTTAGGGCCTCGATGCGTGCCACGCCAAAGGCCCATCGGCAAAAAGCCTCACTATCCATGCTCGGATCAAATTTCCGCCACAGCACCACTGCCACCTCTTGCATGACCTCCCGCTCCTCGTCATGCGTGAACAACAATGACCGCACAAACACACGCAACGACTCCTCCAGCCCCATGAAGAGGCGAAGAAATTGGTCATGCTGCTCGCGGTCGGAATCCGTCATTCAATAAGGATGCTCCACCAAGTATCCGACTTTGCCGGATTATTTTCATTTGAAGTAGAAAAACTGGGAGGTTTTCTGCAATTTATCGCTCAAACTGAAGTCAGCTTGGTGTGTTTCGACTTGCGACAGATGAGCCTCCCGCAGATCTCAATTTTGCTTCGTCGGCTTATCCAGGGTCATGTAGGTACGGCCTTTGATGTCGCCATTCAGTGGATTGAAGGACTCGACACGCATTTCTTTTAAAACGGTGGCTCCGTCCACTTTTTGGACCTTGGTTACCTGGAAGCGTTTCACCATTTTACTGACGGTGTTGTAGGCTTCCATCTTGGCGACTCCTCCGCTCTCTTTTTCCACCCAAAGATCCACGGTGTAATAGGGACCGCTGGTATCTGGTGCGGTGACGCGAATATTCCAGCACTTCACTCGGGCGAGCGTTAGTGTGGCATTAGCATCCATCATTTTGACATTTTTCCAATAGATAAACCGGAGGGATAGATCTTCATAATTGAAGTCCATGCCGCGCACGGGATCGGCAGAATTTTTGAGCGGCACCTTGCTGCTGCCGCCTGACTTGACTTGCCAAAGCGTGGCTGGAGCCGTGGTGAGATCCAGGTGGATGATCTCAGGCGGTGCGCTTTTGAATAGGAAGCGCATGACGCTGCTGGTCAAAGTCAGCTCCAAAGGCTCCTCCCGGCCAGTGTCATCATCACGGAGTCTGCCGGTCATTTTATGATCTTGAAGTGCGTAGCTGCGGCGGACGAGGCTCAAAACGTGTTCAGCGGTAGGTACTGGATCGTCGGCAGCTTGCAGCGCTGGGGCAAAAACGGAGAGGTAGGCGAGAAAAAGGCGGCGTTTCATGGGTATGATCGAGTGAGCTATGACACTGGAAGGATTCCTTTCATTCAAACACGACCTGCAATAGAAGCGAAAGAAATCTCTGGCGTGCTAGCGCTGGCCCTGTTAGTTCCAATTAGGTTTTGCTTCATCGCGAGTCCACCCTTTTCCCCTCTACCCCCAAGGCATGTCATCACTCCAGGCCATTCGCGACGCCATCGAACAGTCGCCCGATAACATCTCTCTTCTGCTGCTTTATAGTCGAGCTTGTCTCGACCAACTCCATCTGGATGAGGCCAGGGAAAGCTTTGAACGTGTGCTGGAGCTAGATCCACAGCAAATCGATGCGCACTTGGGCATTGCTAAAGTGCTCTTCATGCAGGGTGAAACGTCGGGCGCAGCTGTGCGTGCTGAGCGTGTGCTGCTTCAAGAGCCCGAAAATGCGCAGGCTCATCTGCTGTTGAGTCGAGTGAATCTTGCTGAAGATGATCGAGCCAAGGCGCTGGAGCATTTTGACCGTGCTGCCATGATCGACGGCACCATGAGCGACCCTGCACTGGAGCGTGAGCTGGGGCGCACTGCGCGCGATGCTCGCCGCACTTCTCCTGCTCCCGCACCTGAATCCAGCGTGAACGAAGGTCTTGAAGATGGAGATCAACAGACGCAGGATCCCTTTGAAGATCTCTTTGAAGAACCTCCTTTTGACTGGCGGCCAGAGACTTTTTACACCCCTGGTGATCCGAACCGCTTTGGAGTGACCTTTGCCGATGTAGGTGGGATGGAGGAGCTAAAGGAAGAGATCAGGCTGAAGATCATCTACCCGCTGCAATACCCAGATCTCTACAAAGCCTATGGCAAGC
>JAPLUM010000650.1 GCA_026397605.1 Verrucomicrobiota bacterium
CCGACGAGCGCGCCGAGCTCTCCCAGATAAGCAAGGAAATCGAGAAACCAGCGCCCAACCATGGCCATTATTCCAGCAGGAAAGTTCATGAGCGCGCATCATGACATCAAGCTGATCAAAGGCAATGCCGCTAATGAAGCATTCCACGTTTGGTGAAAACTAGAAAACGTCGGCTCTCAAAACGCCGATTGACACCTAGCCACTTCTAAAGAACATATCATCGTATCCTGATACGATGATTCGTTTCACTTCAGCTAACTCAAAAACCACCCACAAAACATGTCCGACTATAAAGTAAAAGACATCGGCCTCGCCGATTTTGGCCGTAAAGAACTCGACATCGCTGAGCATGAAATGCCAGGTCTCGTCTCCACCCGTGAGAAATACGGCCCGAAAAAGCCCCTCGCTGGCGTCCGTATCACCGGTTCCCTGCACATGACCATCCAGACTGGCGTGCTGATTGAGACCTTGAAGGACCTGGGTGCCGACGTGCGCTGGGCTAGTTGCAACATTTTCTCCACTCAGGACCATGCCGCTGCCGCTATCGCTGCGACTGGCACGCCCGTGTTTGCTTGGAAAGGTGAGTCCCTCGAAGAATATTGGTGGTGCACCTGGAAGGCGATCATCTTCCCAGGAGAGCTCGGACCACAACTCATCGTCGATGACGGCGGCGACGTGACTCTTCTCATCCACAAAGGTTACGAGATGGAAAACGGTGACAAATGGATCGACACCCCATCTGACAATCACGAAGTCAAAGTCATCAAAGACCTGCTCCGTGACATCGGTAAAAACCAGCCCGGTATTTTCCACACGATCATCAAAGATCTCAAAGGCGTCTCCGAAGAGACCACCACCGGCGTGCATCGCCTCTATGAAATGGCCAACGCAGGCAAGCTGCTCTTCCCAGCTATCAACGTCAACGACAGCGTCACCAAGTCCAAGTTCGACAACCTCTACGGTTGCCGTGAGTCCCTCCTGGACGGCATCAAGCGCGCCACAGCTGTCATGATCGCCGGTAAAGTCGGCGTCGTCTGTGGTTATGGCGACGTGGGCAAAGGCTGTGCCGCTGCCCTCCGTGGCATGGGCGCTCAAGTCATCGTGACCGAGATCGACCCGGTGTGCGCCCTCCAGGCCGCCATGGAAGGCTACCGTGTCATGCCGATCGAGGACACACTCGGTACCGGCGACATCTACGTCACCACCACCGGTAACAAAGACATCATCACCGTCGAGCACATGGTCGCCATGAAAGATCAGGCCATCGTTTGCAACATCGGTCACTTCGACAACGAGATCCAAGTGGACAAGCTCGATAAGCTCCCCGGCATCAAGAAGCTCAACATCAAGGCTCAAGTCGATAAATACACCTTCCCAGCTGGTAACAGCATTTACATGCTGGCTGAAGGCCGTCTTGTGAACCTTGGTTGCGCCACTGGCCACCCGAGCTTCGTCATGAGCAACAGCTTCACCAACCAGACACTGGCTCAGATCGAACTTTGGGAAACCAAAGACAGCCGTCCAATCGGCGTCACCGTCCTGCCGAAGAAGCTGGATGAAGAAGTCGCCCGCCTCCACCTCGCTAAGATCGGTGTGAAGCTCACCGTGCTTTCCAAAGAGCAAGCTGACTACATCGGCGTCCCAGTCGAAGGCCCCTACAAAGCCGCCATCTACCGCTACTAAAAGTAGCCCAGTTGCGCCATTGTTGGCCCTGAAATAACTCATCAAAACGCGGACGGTCGAAAGACCGCCCGCGTTTTGCTTTTGCCCTTTTGCTGTCCTAAATTTCTCTTATTTTTGTTCCGGTAAGCACATCACTCCCGCGGTCTAATCTGCACGGCCTGTATCAGTATCTGATGCTATTCGGATGATATGGTGCATCAGATCCCTTGCCAGGAGCATCTTGCTTTGCTGGGGGAGATTCACTGTTTTGGCTCCTGGAAAGCACAGGGTGACAGCATTTTCAGAACTGTCGAAGCCGATGCCTGCCTGCGAGACATCATTGGCGACCACGAGGTCACAGCCCTTTCGTGAGAGTTTGTCCTGCGCGTTTGCGATCAGGTTTTCTGTCTCTGCGGCAAAGCCAACCAAAGTGCCCTTAAATCCAAAAACACTCCGTGCCGAGCCCAGGATATCTTCTGTCCGCTCAAGCTGAAGTGTTAAAGAAGCGGCGTTTTTTTTGATCTTCTGGTCTGCCTGCATCACTGGACGGTAATCCGCTACCGCCGCCGAAAAAATCGCGATGGCTACCTTTGTAATATGATTCTGCACGGCTAGAAACATCTGCCGTGCAGAATCCACCCGGATTACTTCCATCCCCTCTGGAGCAGAGAGGTGGACTGGTCCAGAAATAAGCGTCACTTGATGCCCAGCATCCCGCGCAGCTTCGGCCAGAGCATAGCCCATTTTACCAGAAGAGCGGTTCGTCAGATAACGAACAGGATCTAGAGGCTCACGTGTGGGGCCTGCGGTGATGAGAATATGCATGGCTTTATCTGCCGTGGATCGGCAGCTTGGTCAAATAAGTCGCATCGATTAGTGAAGCCTGAAAAATCCTGATTTAGAACAATGCATTTGCCCTCAGCATCTGCCCTGCCCATGGTCGCCACTCCATTCATCCTTCATCCCATTCTATGTATTTCCTCGGCATCGACAGCGGCACGCAAAGTACTAAGGCCATCGTACTCGACCTCGATAGTGGCAAAATTCTCGCCTCTGGGCATAGTGCCTATGAGTTGATCGAAGGCCTGCCACCAGGGCACTTGGAGCAGCATCCACAAAGCTGGATCGACGCGGTCGATAGCAGTGTGAAACAATGTTTGGAAAAGCTAGGCGCGGACAAAGCAAAGATTGCAGGCATCGGCGTTAGTGGTCAGCAGCATGGCTTAGTAGCCCTCGGGGCCGACGACAAACCTGTGCGCCCAGCTAAATTGTGGTGTGATACCTCCACGCAGGCTCAGTGTGCTGAGATCGCTCATGAGTTTGGCGGGCAACCTGGCGTCATCGCTTTAGCCGGAAATGCCATGCTGCCGGGTTACACGATCCCGAAGCTCCTCTGGATCAAACAGAACGAGCCTGAAAACTTTGCCAAAATCACCTCCATCCTGCTACCGCATGATTACATCAACTTTTGGCTGAGCGGTGTAAAGCGCATGGAATATGGAGATGCCTCAGGCATGGGCATCCTGAATGTGAACACGCGCCAGTGGTGCTACGAGCTCTGCGACTACATCGACCCACGCGTGCGCTCCATGCTGCCTGAACTCGGCTCCAGCCTCAGCGTGCATGGCCGTCTCCGTCCTGAATTGGCCCAAGCCTGGGGACTGGGCGATAACGTCATCATCTCAGCCGGTGGCGGAGATAACATGATGGGAGCTATTGGCACTGGCAATATTAAGCCTGGCGTCATCACGGCTAGCTTTGGCACCAGCGGCACGCTTTATGGAGTCGCCGGAACACCCGTCGTGGATGGTCAGGGAGAAGTGGCCGCTTTCTGCGATAGCACCGATCAGTGGTTACCCCTGGTCTGCACCATGAATGTCACCGTCGTCACTGAGCAAGTGCGGGACATGTATGGCTGGGACCTCACTCAGCTTGAAGAAGCCGTAAAGTCAGCACCTGTGGGTGCAGATGGCGTCATGTTCCTGCCTTACCTCAATGGTGAGCGCACCCCGAATCTCCCGAACGGCACAGGCGTTCTCCATGGCCTGCGCCCTACCAATATGACCGCTGCAAATATCGCCCGCGCTGCTGTCGAGGGTGCGACGCTTGGACTAGCCTACGGACTGAAGCGCTTCCGTGATCTCGGCATGAATCCCACGGAGATCCGCCTCACCGGTGGTGGCAGCAAAAGCGCCACCTGGAGACAAATCGCCGCTGATTGTTTCAATGCCGAAGTCGTCACCCTCAGCACCAGTGAAGGCGCTGCCCTCGGCGGTGCTATCCAGGCCGCCTATGCACAGGCTAACGAGCACGGCGCCACCATCAGCTATGAAGCACTGTGCTCCAAACTAGTGACTCTGGACGAATCTACACGCTGCAAACCCAACCCGGCCACTGCCAAGCACTATGCCGAGCAGCTAGAGCGCCAGATGGATCTCACCGCACGCCTTCAACAAACAGGCTGGCTCTGATCAGCTCGGCTCCTTTGGATCAAGGCAGTGCCTTGCTTCCACGCACGGTCGGCGGACCCTCACGTCTCCCCAATCGAGTTCGAAGGACAACCCGCAAGCGCTTCGAGGCATTGCTGAATCTCCTCAGGCGTTTCGGGTTGGCGGAAGACAAAGCTTTGGCCGATGTCATCATCGCGACGAAAGAAGCTGGGCACACTCTCACGGCAGAGATCACAGTCGATGCAGCTATCATCGACAAAGAATCGGCCAGGGATGTTTTGAGGGAGTCGGTCTTGGAGTTCAGCCATAGGATTGTTTGGGTTAGTTGAGAGCCCTTCATCGCATGCTAAAAGAATTGAGTGAAATGCATTAAATGCAGGTATTGTTGCTTCAAATGCAACAATACCTCGCCACTAAGCCTTTTGATTTGCACGCCCTGCACTTGTTTCATCTCGTGGTGAAGCATCGCAGCTTTACCCGGGCCGCACGTGAAGCCGGGCTGTCTCCCAGTGCTTTGACACGACAGATGCAGACCCTGGAACAAAGGCTCGGACTGGATCTCATCAATCGCACCACACGTTCAGTCGAAGTGACGGAAGCGGGGCAATTTCTAGCCGCAGAAGCAGCGCGTTTGATTGGTGGAGTCGCCGCCACGCTGGATGGCCTGCATGCTGCCTTTGGCACA